>CBIGQT010000016.1:0-14901 GCA_966191655.1 uncultured Ginsengibacter sp. | reverse complement strand
AACCATCCGATTTTACTATGGCTCCCGGGTTCATTTTGTCTAACGGTTAACGATGCGTTTAAAAGTAAAACTCCTTGTATAGCCCAGTTTTCAAGGTTGCCATTTGTAGAAGGAAGAATGCCTAAATCATTTTCAAGTTCTTTAAAAATATTTATCAAAGAAGGTGGTTTTGGAATTCCATCCGGAACAGAAAAACTTAGTCCGTGAGCCTGGCCTTTATTATGATAGGGGTCTTGCCCCAATAAAACAACTTTTACTTTTGAAAACGGAGTTTTATTAAATGCATTAAAAATTAATTGCCCCGGCGGATAAATTATTTTACCGGCAACTTTTTCTGCTTTTAAAAAAGTTACAATCTGTTGAAAATATGTTTTATCAAATTCTTCCTTTAAAACCGCTTTCCAACTTTCTTCAATCTTAACATCCATCCAACTTTATTTTTATAAAAATACGAAGGGCAGTAAAAACTAACGTAAATGATTTACCAACTATCAGGAATATATTTCAACAAGAGGAATATTAGACAAGTTTCAAATTTTTTAAAACATAATTGAAGAAGAGTGACCCCGACACGATTCGAACGTGTGACCCACAGCTTAGAAGGCTGTTGCTCTATCCACTGAGCTACGGGGCCAGAAATATTAATTGCTAAATTGAATTTATAACGAAAATTTTTTGCAAATATACTTTAATTCACCGCCGCTTGCTAAATATGAAATATGTTTATTTACAGATTAATATAACTCTGGGATCATGTGACAAAAATTCAATTATTTTTTTCTTCCAACTCCATTATTTTTTCAAAAAGCTTTTCATATTCTTCATTGGCTTTTTGCAATTGACTTGAGTTATCCTTGTATCTATTTTCTGTGCTTAAAAACTTTTCTTTTTCCAGGTAAATATCCGGCAAAGCAAGATCAGATTCCAAAGCTATTTTTTCTTTGTTAAGCTTTGCTATTTTTTCTTCAAGTTGTTGAAAAAGTTTTTGTGTTTTTTGTAATTCTTTTTGAAACTCTTTGTTGATAGAATCATTATTGTTTGATTTCTTTTGAACGGGCTCTTCCTTTTTTTTCTCAACTATTAATTCTTTCTTTTTCGCAGCTTCATTTTCCGCACATTTTCTTTCCTGCTTCCATCTTTCCCATTCATCGTAAGTTCCAACAAACTCTTTTATTTTATAATCTTCAATTTCCCAGATTTTATTAGCAGTTTTATTTACAAAATACCTGTCGTGGCTTACCAGTAAATAAGTGCCTTCATATTTATTTAATGCTTCAATAAGTAAGTCAACAGAATGTATATCGAGATGATTGGTAGGTTCATCTAATAATAAAAAATTGGCTTTGCTTACAATTGTTTTGGCAAGAGCTACTCTTGCTTTTTCTCCACCGCTAAGTACTTTAATTTTTTTATCAACATCATCACCACTAAATAAAAAGCATCCCAACAAAGTTCTTAATTCAAGTTCTGTTTTACCACTGCCTGAATAATTCATTTCTTCAAGTACTGTATGGTTAAGATCTAAAGCTTCCAATTGATGCTGTGCATAAAATGAATCTTTCACATTATGTCCTTCAATTCTTTCTCCTTCGAAACTTTCCGTTCCTGCAACAATCCGTAATAATGTCGATTTACCTTTACCGTTAGCTCCTATTAATCCTATCTTATCACCACGATTTATTTCAGCTTTTGTATGATCTACAATTTTTAAATTGCCAAAACTTTTTGATACATCTTTTAAAGTAGAAAGAACTCTGCCGGGGGTAACGCCAACTGTAAAGTTGATACGCATGTTTGGTCTTTCTAAATCAGTATTTTCAATGCGTTCAATCTTGTCAAGCCGTTTCATGATACTCTGTGCCTGCGCAGCTTTGGAGGCTTTTGCTTTAAAACGTTCAACAAATCTTTCCTGCTGGCGAATGTAATCCTGCTGGTTTTCATAAGCTCTTTTTTGAAGCTCAATTCGTTGTTCTTTTTCCTGCAGGTAATAAGTATAATTTCCGGTATAAAAATGCAATTCCTGTTGATATAATTCAACAATTTTTGTTACCATCCGATCAAGAAAATATCTGTCATGCGAAACAATAACTACCGAACCCTGGTAGTGCTGTAAATATTTTTCAAGCCATTCAATAGATGGTAAGTCCAAATGGTTTGTAGGTTCATCAAGCAGTAAAACATCGGGATGCATCAATATCATCTTTGCCAATAAAACTCTCATGCGCCAGCCACCGCTAAATTCTTTATAAGGTCTGTTAAGATCAGCATTCGCAAAGCCTAATCCCTGTAAAATTTCTTCCGTTTTATGATGAATATCATAACCACCTAAAATTTCAAGTTCATGTAATTTATCAGCATATAAATGTGCCAATTCTTCGTCAGAACTTTTTTCTAATTCAATGCCTATTTTTTCAATTTCTTTTTCTAATAAAATTACCTTTTCAAAAGCTCCTAGTGCAACCTGCAAAATGGAATCTTCTGTATCAAAACTCAGTAAATCCTGGTGGAGAAACCCAATAGTTGTTTCTTTACCTTTTTCAACAGTTCCTTTAGATGGCAGGAATTGTCCTGTAAACACTTTTAGCAAAGTTGATTTACCCGTTCCATTATAACCTATTAAACCTATTCTTTCGTTTGGTTGAATATGCCATGTGGCATCTTCCACAATAACTCTGGCGCCAAATTCAAACGTAACGTTTTGTAACCCTAATAACATAATATTTTTTTATGAGCGTGCAAAATTAAGTTCTATTTCGCTTATTATATCAACGCTTTGTACTCACTCACCTTTATATGTTATTTTTGGCAAAAATTTATATTGATGAAAAGACTCTTGGCAATTATTTTTTTAGCAGTTATTTTATTTGGGGGTTATTGGCTTTTTTTTAAGAAATGTACTCATTCATCTGGGGCAAAACAGGGAGCTATAAAAATAAAAAAACACTCGGAAGAATTTAATTTGAGTATTAAAAATATAATAAACGAATATCTCAGGATGCGGGATGCTTTTGCTGATGGGGATACTATAAAAATTAAAGATCAAATTCCAAAATTTGTAAATAGCGTGGATAGCTTAAAATTGAATGATCTTAAAAAAGACGATTCTCTTATTTTAACATCCGCACAACAACAGGTAAGCGATATGAAGGTGAATGCTGAGGATATTTTGCAACAAAAAGATATTAAAGAAATGCGTGAAGATTTTAGAATGGTTTCCGAAAATTTATATCCTTTCCTGAGAACCATATCTTATGAAGGGCCAAAGCTTTACTGGCAAAATTGCCCTACGGCTTTCGGAGAGGATAAAGAAGGAAGTTGGATGAGCAATACTTCCGAAATAATTAATCCTTACCTCGGTAAAAATCACGCTGAATGCGGTGAAATAAAAGATTCGCTTCAGTAATTTTATTTTTAACCTACCTTATGAAAGTGAAAAAGTTATTTGCTTTTGCTTTTTTATTGACTCCTTTTTTTTCTTTCTGTCAAAATAAATTTACCATAAGTGGTTATGTAAAAGATTCCCTTTCGGGTGAAACATTAATAGGGGCAACCGTTTCTATTTTAGGAGAATCAAAGGGAATTACATCTAATCAATTCGGATTTTATTCTATTACAGTTCCGGCAGGAACCTATAACTTTATTTGCTCTTATGTTGGCTACGTCCCTCAAATAGCAAAGATTGACTTACATGATAACGTTGAATATAATTTTGAAGTAGCTCCTAAAATTACAACGGAACAGGCTGTAATTATTTCTTCTAAAAAAAGGGATGCAAATATAAAGAATGCACAAATGGGAAAGATAGATCTTTCCATTAACGAGATAAAATCAATTCCTGCGTTCTTAGGTGAGATAGATATTTTAAAAACTATCCAACTTTTACCGGGAGTTCAAAGCGCTGGTGAAGGCAGCTCTGGCTTGTATGTGAGAGGTGGTGGCCCCGATCAAAATTTAATTTTATTAGATGATGCGGTTGTTTATAACACCGGACATTTATTTGGCTTCTTTTCAATTTTTAATGGGGATGCAATTAAAAATACATCTTTAATTAAAGGCGGCATGCCTGCTCAATATGGTGGGCGACTATCAAGCGTACTCGATATTTCAATGAAAGAGGGTAATGATAAAAATTTTGTAATCCAGGGTGGGGTGGGCTTAATAGCATCAAGGTTTTCAATAGAAGGGCCGATAAAAAAAAATAAAGCTTCTTTTATAATTTCCGCAAGAAGAACTTATGTAGATGCATTGGTAAAACCATTTGTAAGAAAAACAAGTTCCTTTTTTGGATCAGGTTATTATTTTTATGATTTAAATGCAAAGATCAATTATAAATTTTCCGAGAAAGACAGGATTTATTTAAGCGGATATTTTGGAAAAGATAAGTTTGATTTTGTTAATGGACAGCAATCTTTGAAAGTACATATTCCCTGGGGAAATTCTACGGGAACGCTGCGTTATAATCATGTTTTTAATAATCGTTTATTTTCCAATACAACTATTGTTTATAACGATTACAAATTTAATTTTGGCGCCAATCAAAATAATTTTCAGCTCAATCTTCTTTCGGGTATTAAAGACTGGAATATAAAAGAAGATTTTGATTTGTATCCTTTCACCAACCATAAACTAAAATTTGGAGCGCTATATACTTATCATACGTTCACGCCGTCAGTAGTGAGTGGAAGCCAGGATACCGTTGTATTTAAACCAAATAATGCCCAGCAAAAATATGCGCATGAAGCGGCGATATATCTCCAGGATGATTGGGATGTTAGCGATAAAATAAAAATTAATGCAGGCATTCGTGAAAGCTTATTTCAGCAAATAGGAAGTTATAAGGCTTATACAACAGACGCTGATGGAAATCGTATTGATAGTTCTGTTTATAAAAAAGGACAACCCGTAATTATTTATTTTGGATTTGAACCCCGCTTTACAATTCGCTACGCCATTACCGATGAAACATCTCTTAAAGCATCTGTAACGAGAAACTTTCAATACATTCATTTGGTGAGCAATGCAGGCACAACATTACCTACAGATGTGTGGGTGCCGAGTACTTTAAAAGTGAAGCCCCAGGAAAGTTGGTTATATGCTTTGGGTTTATTCAAAAATTTTAAAGACAATACTTACGAAACATCTGTAGAAGTTTATTATAAACAAATGAAAAACCAGATTGAATACCAGGATGGGTATGTTCCCTCAACTTTGGAAGACACTGAGAATTTTTTCACTTTTGGTAAAGGATGGAGTTATGGAACTGAATTATTTATTAATAAAACAAAAGGAAGATTAACCGGCTGGGTAGGATATACTTTAAGCTGGACTTATAGAAAATTTCCGGAATTAAATTCAGGTGAAGAATATTTTGCCAAGTATGACAGGCGACATGATCTCTCCATTGTAGGAATTTATGAGCTTTCAAAAAAGTGGAAGCTTTCAGCAACCTTTGTTTTTGGATCAGGAAATCCAACTACTTTGCCGCAGCGATTTTATATTTATGATGGCGTACTAACGCAGGAATACAGCCGAATTAATGAATACCGGTTACCATCCTATAGCAGGCTCGACCTTGGAGCAATATATACACCCAATAAGCATCCCACAGCAAAATTAAAAAGTGAATGGGTGTTTAGTATTTACAATGCGTATAATCGTAAGAATCCATATTTTATTTATTTTGATCAAACGGGAAATCCATATAACGGCAGCTTAGATGTTCAGGCAAAGCAGGTTTCAATATTTCCGATAACCCCTTCGGTAACCTGGAATTTTAAATTTTAACCGGTATGTTATTTAAGAAAATAAACCTTGCTATAATTTGCCTCTTTTATTTTATAGCAGGTTGTAATCATTTTATACATCCGGCTAACTATATCAAAATTATCCCGCCTTACCTTCCTTATAAAGAAGCAATAAACTATGTCAGTGGGAGCCTTGAAGTAATTGCCGCTCAGCTCATGCTTTTTGTTTCAACAAGAAAGTATGGGGTATGGTTAATTATATTCCTGTTAATTGCTTTTATCCCTGCTCACGTCTACTTAATACAACTGCACGGCTGTGTTTCAAAAGGTTTTTGTTTTCCTGAATGGGTAGCATGGGTAAGATTGTTTCCACTTCAGTTTTTATTAATCTGGTGGGTGTATAAAACAGGTAAGATGCAAATAGGAAATAATGAACTGACGAAAACAAGATATGATTCAATAAATTATACTTATTGACCGTGAACAAACACAACGCTACCACTTTTTTCTGTATCTGAAGAGATATGTACTTCGTATCTTTTATCTCCATCTGTCACTATCATTAATGCAGTATTAGGAGGAATAGTACCTAAATTATCTGCATACATCGTGAGCACATTCTCTTTCACATTTTCGTCTAAGGTAAGCGTTAGCGAAATAGCTTTAGTTGTTAACATCTTATGTAAGAGCGTGATCTTGCCGTTATAAAAAACGGTTATTGAATCTCCGTCAATTTCGCCATTGTCATAAAAATCAACTTTAAAAGTTGGCTGATAAATAGAAATAGTTTTTATAATATCTTTTCTCCGTGGTTCAAAACCGGAAACTCTTTGCTTAATAGTATCTGTTTTTTTTAACTCAGGAGCTAAAGACGGAATGTCTTTTTTAGCATCATCATTTTTTACAACAGGACTATTTTTTTCAACATGAGATTTAGCAGGAGCTTTACGAGTTGTTGTTTTCGGCGCAGTGCTTTTAGGTTTTGAAGCAACCCCATTTTTTGGAGCTGGCGGTTCGGTCTTTTTATCAACCGGTGCAGTTCCCAAAGCCATTTTTTTAATAATTCTTCTTGAAAGAAAAGTGCTTCCATAGCCACAATTGCCGGTCTGGTTAGGGGCTGGTATCCATGTTCCGCGTAGCGTTTCAATATCTGCACTATCCTCTACATAGCGCAACTTATGGGTTTGAAAACAATTTTGGAAACCGGGTGGAGTATTGAATTTAACTCTTTCAATTTCTGTAACTACAATTTCCTTTGTTGAACGGTTTAAAGTCCCGGTTAATTTGCAAATGGTATAATATCTTTTCGGGCCTTCATTAAAATAAGTATAAGAATATCCTGAAACTTCCGAACCGGATGTTTGCAATTCTAAAACATAATCAATACCACTTCCCTCCAGCCCGGAAAACCCATAACTGGTTTCATTAAAACTTCCTTTCCACTGTCCATTAAAATTTTGAGCAAACAGCGTAGACGAAATCATTAATAAAATAAAAAAGTAAAATATCTTCATACTATTTTGTAACATACCATTAAGTAAACTAAAAGCTTAAAACGATTGTTTAATTTATTATCGTTCTGTAGTGTTTTTCTATTCCTTACAAAATTATAGGTAATTAAAAGTATATCGTTCAAAGGAATAGCATCTTTGTCTAATACTTCGTTAAATTTGCATTCTTAAAAAAATAAAAGAAGCCTGTAATAGAGGTAGATTGAATTATGAATATAACTTTTCCGGATGGAGCTGTAAGGCAATGTGAACAAGGTTCTACAGCTTTAGATATTGCAAAAAAAATAAGTGAGGGGCTTGCACGAAAAATTCTTGCTGCAGAAGTAAATGGTGAGGTATGGGATCTTTCACGGCCCCTAAAAAATGATTCAACCATTAAATTTCTTACCTGGGACGATGAAAAAGGCAAGTCAACTTTTTGGCATTCCTCTGCGCATTTAATGGCTGAAGCTATTGAAGATACTTTTCCGGGAGTGAAATTCTGGGTAGGGCCGCCAATAGAAAAGGGATTCTATTATGATATTGATTTAGGTGATAATGTAATTTCGGAAAGTGACCTTGAAAAGCTTGAAAAGAAAATGGCTGAGCTTTCGAAACAAAATAATTCTTTTATAAGAAAAGAAATTTCAAAAGCCGACGCAATAAAATATTTTGATGAAAAGGGAGATGAATATAAACTGGACCTTCTTCAGAATCTTGAGGATGGCCACATTACTTTTTATACCCAGGGAAATTTTACAGATTTGTGTCGTGGTCCACATATACCTTCAACAGGTTTAATAAAAGGAATCAAGCTCACAGGAATTGCAGGGGCTTACTGGAAGGGCGATGAAAAAAATAAAATGCTTACACGCATTTATGGTGTTACTTTTCCTAATCAAAAAGAGCTGGATGAATATCTTGTTTTTCTGGAAGAAGCAAAAAAAAGAGATCATAGGAAGTTGGGGAAAGAACTTGAGCTGTTTACTTTTTCTGAAAAGGTGGGGGCCGGTCTGCCATTGTGGTTGCCTAAAGGAGCGATGCTTCGGGAAAGACTTCAAAATTTTTTACAGAAAGCACAAATAGAATCAGGTTATCTTCCTGTAATTACCCCGCACATTGGTTCCAAGAATTTATATGTTACCAGCGGGCATTATGAAAAATACGGTAAAGATAGTTTCCAGCCAATAAAGACACCAGTAGAAGGTGAAGAATTTTTTTTAAAGCCAATGAACTGTCCTCATCATTGCGAAATTTATAAATCATCACCAAGAAGCTATAAGGATTTACCCTTGCGGCTTGCAGAGTTTGGAACAGTTTATCGCTATGAGCAATCAGGAGAACTGCATGGCCTTACAAGAGTGAGAGGTTTTACACAGGATGATGCTCATTTATTTTGTATGCCTAACCAGGTTAAAGATGAATTTAAAAAAGTCATCGATTTGGTATTGTATGTTTTTAATTCACTTGGGTTTACTGATTACACGGCACAAATTTCTTTAAGAGATCAGCATGATAAATCAAAATATATTGGCAGTGATGAAAACTGGAATCTTGCTGAGAAATCTATTATTGAAGCAGTTCAGGAAAAGGGATTAAAGAATGTGGTGATTGAATATGGCGAAGCAGCTTTTTATGGCCCGAAACTTGACTTTATGGTTCGCGATGCAATTGGCCGCAAATGGCAATTAGGCACTAATCAAATAGATTATAATTTACCGGAACGATTTGATTTAACTTATATTGGAGAAGACAATGCGAAACACAGACCGGTTATGATTCACAGGGCTCCGTTTGGAAGTATGGAAAGATTTATTGCCGTACTTACCGAGCATTGTGCCGGTAAATTTCCAATGTGGCTCGTACCCGTTCAAATCAAAATTTTGCCCATTAGCGATAAATTTTTATCTTATGCACAAAATGTTTTAGATGAATTAAAAAATAATGATATTCGTGCAGAAATTGATGACAGGAGCGAAAAGATTGGAAAGAAGATAAGGGACACTGAATTAGCAAAAATTCCTTTAATGCTTATTATAGGAGAAAAAGAAGTGAGCGATAAAAAAGTTTCCGTAAGAAGGCAGGGGAAGGGTGATGAAGGAGTAAAAGATGTATCGGAAGTAATTGAGATGGTACGGGAAGAAGTAAGAAATAAAAAAATATCAACAACGGCAACATAGTTTGGCGTTCAATAACAAAGAAAACAATTTTTAAACTAAAATCAATTAATGGCATTTCCACCAAGAGCACCAAGAGGTGCATTTAATCCACGTTTCAAAAAAGAACAACAGCAGGAACACCGAACCAACCATATGATAAAAGTACCGCAGGTGCGTTTGGTTGGTGATAACATTGAAGTAGGAGTTTACTCAATTGCAGAAGCTCAACGAATTGCGAATGACCAGGGACTTGACCTGGTTGAAATTTCTCCCCAGGCCGATCCGCCGGTTTGTAAAGTGATTGACTACAATAAATTTCTCTACGAAAAAAAGAAGAAAGAAAAAGAGATGAAGGCTAAAAGCAAGGTCTCTGAAGTAAAAGAAATTCGCTTTACACCCAATACCGATGATCATGATTTTGATTTCAAATCGAAACATGCCGAGAATTTTTTAAAAGATGGTAATAAGGTAAAAGCTTACGTTCAGTTTAAAGGAAGAGCGATAATGTTTAAAGAAAGAGGCGAATTATTATTGCTGAAATTCGCTGAACGTTTGGTGGAAGTTGGTACGCTTGAAAGCATGCCGAAACTCGAGGGAAAAAGAATGTTTGCCATCTTTGCTCCAAAAAGTCAAAAGAAAAAATAATATATTTAAAAAATATTCTGAATTCTATTATTAATAATAGCACTATATGTAGTGGTTTATTTGAATAAAAATTATTAGTCTTGTAAATAACAAACTGCTTTTATCAATATCCGGAACAAATTCCCTAAATAGAAAATGAGTGTTTTTTACAAAGAAATTAGTATAAAAAAAATGTTTAGGAAGTTTTACGTATGTTTTGCGGGTATTGCCCGTTTTAATACTCCATTTATAAGTATTATTACTATTGATATAATTTCGTATTTGTTCTGTATAATTTACCATTTAAAAGCAAGAGATTTGTAAATTAAGATTTCAAATTAAAAAAATACTAATTTCCAATGAAAGCCGAAACTGAAGAATTGATAAATGTTATAATTGCTGATGATCATGTGTTGTACAGAGCCGGCGTTAAAAATGCACTTTCATCTAAAAAGGATATTAAAGTAATTGCAGAAGCAGACAATGGCTCTCATCTTTTAAATCTTCTAAAAGGAATACAGCCAGATGTTATTTTACTCGATATCCAAATGCCGATAATGGACGGCATTACCACATTACCTGAAATTAAAAAGTTATATCCACGTATTAAAGTTATTATGCTCACGATGATGGATGACCAGAGCATGATAACAAAACTAATGGAACTTGGCGCTAACAGTTATCTTACCAAAACATCCGATTCCGAAATAATTTATGAAGCTATTAAAACATGTTATGAGCAGGAGTTTTATTTCAATTCATTAACTAATAAAGCGCTGCTTAATAATCTGCGCCATAAAACTCCTTCTTCAATAAAACTTCAGCAGGAAGACGCAACACTTAGCGACAAAGAAATTACCGTGCTAAGGCTTATGTGTGAAGAAAAAAGCACAAGAGAAATTGCAGAGGCGGTTGATTTAAGTCCCCGCACTATTGAAGCAATAAGGGATAAGCTTAAAACAAAAACAGGCGCTAAGAGCACCGCAGGTCTTATAATGTTTGCTGTAAAAAATAAGCTGCTCGAAGAAGAAGGTTAATTTTATTTTTACTGAATACTGCTACTTTTGCTCATTCGTATTTAATTTATGACTGAGCATTTTTTTATTTATAATAATAAATTTTATCCTGCAAATACTGCTGTCATTAGTTCAGAAAACCGTTCCCTGAGATATGGAGACGGACTTTTTGAAACCATGAAGATGATGAAAGGAAATATTATTAATAAAGCCTTTCATTTTGAAAGATTGTTTAATGGACTTTCTCTTCTGCAATTTGATGTTCCTAAAGAGTTTACTGCTTTTTTTCTCGAAGAAAAGATTCATGAACTGGTAAAAAAAAATAAACATTCTGATTCAGCAAGAATAAGGCTGATGATATTTCGGGGAAACGGTGGAATATTTGATCCTGAGAATTTGCATCCCAACTCTATTATTGAAAGTTGGCCTTTGCCTGGTGCAATGCAAATGAATGAAAATGGATTAATCATTAATGTATTTCCGGTCGCTAAAAAAAGTTGTGATAGTTTTTCAAATTTAAAATCAAACAATTATTTGCCTTATGTAATGGCCGGCTTATTTGCTAAAAAAAATAAATTGAATGATTGTATTGTGCTTAATTCTTTTGACCGGGTTTGTGATAGCGCTATTGCTAATATTTTCATAATTGAAAAAGATACAATTTTTACGCCACCACTTTTTGAAGGGTGTGTAGCAGGTGTTATGCGCAGATGGATGCTCGAAAAATTTCATTTAAAAAATTATAAAATAATTGAAAAACCACTTTCAATAGATGATGTATTACATGCTGATGAAGTTTTCCTTACAAACTCAATTTATCATTTAAAATGGGTTAAAAGTTTTAAGGAAAAAAAATATACTAATACAAAAAGTAAAGAAATTTACAATCATATTCTCCAAACTATTTAGTCTCAATTTCGTTATTGAATTTATTACAAGTGCTGCAATAATCCTTCTTAAAATTTATGCAGAAAGTAAATATATTTTGGTTTCGCCGTGACCTGCGGCTGCACGATAATGCAGGACTTTATCATGCATTGAGAGAAAAGTATCCCACTATTCCTGTTTTTATTTTTGATAAAATAATTCTTGATCAGCTTGAAGAAAAAGAAGATAAAAGAGTTGAATTCATTCGCGATGCATTGATTGAGCTACAGGAAAAATTAGAAAAAAAAGAATCTTCTCTTGAAGTGTATTACGGAACTCCTGAAGAAGTGTTTAAAAAATTAATAAAGGAATATGATATTCAAACAGTATTTACTAATCATGATTATGAGCCTTATGCAGTTGAAAGAGATGAACTAATAAAAGATTTATTGGTTAAAAACAATATCGGTTTTAAAACTTATAAGGACCAGGTAATTTTCGAAAAAGATGAAGTGCTTAAGGATGATGGAAATCCTTATACAATTTACACGCCTTACAGCCGAAAATGGAAAGCCACTCTTACAGATTTTTATATAAAGTCATATCCTTTAGAAAAATATGATAAGAATTTTTTTAAGCAACATCCGCGAAGAATTCCTTCATTGGCTTCCGTGGGTTTTAAACAGACTGAGAAAAAATTTCCTTCTAAAAATCCTGGTGAACAATTAATAAAGCAATATGATAAAACAAGAAATTTTCCGGCTACGGAAGGAACATCGAGGTTGGGGATACATCTGCGTTTTGGAACCATAAGCATAAGAAAGTTAGTGGCTAAAGCGGAAGAATTAAACGCTACTTTTTTAAATGAATTAATATGGCGCGAATTTTATATGTCCATACTATGGCATTTTCCCCGTGTTGGCCGCCATAAAGCATTTAAGCCGGAGTATGACAGCATTAAATGGCGCAACAATGAAGATGAATTTACAAAATGGTGCAACGGGCAAACCGGCTATCCGATTGTTGATGCGGGAATGCGGCAACTAAATAAAACCGGCTATATGCATAATCGTGTACGCATGATCGTTGGAAGTTTTTTGTGTAAAGATTTATTGATTGACTGGCGATGGGGGGAAGCCTATTTTGCAGAGAAATTATTGGACTTTGATTTAGCAGCAAATAATGGCGGCTGGCAGTGGGTCGCAGGCAGCGGCTGCGATGCGGCTCCTTATTTTAGAATATTTAATCCTGAATTGCAAACAAAAAAATTTGATAAAGATTTAAAATATATTAAGCAATGGGTCCCCGAGTTCCAGGAATTTAATTATCCGATACCAATCGTGGAGCATAGTTCCGCAAGGGAACGTTGTCTGCAGGTTTATAAAGAAGCTGTTTCAAAAAAGTAAATCAGGAAGCTACAAACAACTCATTCTCATCTATGATAATTTCTTCTTTATTGCCGGATTGATTATACACGTTTAATACTTTTTCAATTGCCTTCTTACCATCTTTGCCAAGACTTATTGAATAATTGTTTACATACAGATCAATATGTTTTTTCATTACTTCCGGTTCCATTTCCTGGGAATGTTTTTTTACGTAATCAGTAATTAAAGGGTAATTTTTAAAAGCAAATTCAATACTTTCTTTTATGAGTGCATCCACTTTCATTAACGTCATTTCTTCAATACTTCTTTTGCCTGCAATGCCACCTAACGGTATGGGATAGCCGGTTTCTTCTTCCCAAAAATTTCCAAGGTCAACAATCTTTTGTAATCCTTTTTCAAAATAGGTAAACCTGTTTTCGTGTATAATAACACCGAGCGATTTACCATTGGAGTTTAGAACAAAATTTTCTATCTCATCATATCTTTTAAAGATTTTATTTTTTGCCTTGGGGAATGCCTGGGAGAATAACAGGTGTGCGGTAGTATTTTCCCCGGGAATGGCAATTGTACATTCATCTACCTCGAGAAACGAAACTTTTTCTTTTGATATAAGCAGCGGGCCAACGCCTTTGCCCAGTGCACTTCCGCTGTTAAGTACTTTATAATTTTTAATAATCAAAGGTAAAACCCCATAGCTCACTTTTGTAAAATCCAAAGTATTATTAAGCGCAAACTCATTCAATGTTTCCACGTCTTCCAGCCGTACATCAAATTCAATTCCCCGGGTATCAATTTTATTATTTACAAGGGCATCAAAAATAAAAGTATCATTTGGGCATGGTGAAAATCCTAGTGTATATTTCATAGTTTAAATAAAATGTTGTACTAATTTTTTCAATTGAATATTGAGATTTGTTATGGCTTCTTTCATTTCCCATTTTTGTTTGTCTCTTTCACCAACCATGTTCGAAATACTCCGTAGCTGAAGAAAATTAATATTTTGCTGAAGACATACATAATGCAATGCAGCACCTTCCATACTTTCAATGCCAGGACTGAATTTTTCAGCTAAACTTTTTATTTGACTGACATCATCAATGACTTTATTAACAGTGACTCCAATTGCGAAAGGAACAGATGAATTCCCACAATATTCATGTGGGTTTATTAACCATCCATTTGTAAAAGGGAAATCATTTTCATTTACAAATCCTGTTTCAAATAAGGTTTTAAAATTCCCTTTTTCACTAATGCCAATATCGCCAAATGTATCTTTTTCAATAAGTACTACATTTCCGTTTTTTAAAGTGTTTGTAAAAGAACCTGCAATACCAGCCTGTATTACCAGGTCATATTTTTTTTCGAATAGTTTTTTTGTAAGATGAAATATCGTTGCAGGAATACCAACACCGGTGATCAACACATCCGCAGTATTATTTTCATCTTTGAAAGATTGTATCTCGAATTCTGTGGCACTAACTACTAATACATTCATTCTGCAAATTTCGTATTTGCAAACCGGATTTTAATTTTCTGAACCTACCTTTGCGAAAAATATTTTTAAGTGTAATGGTTTATTTAACGAGAATAGAACATTTTAATGCGGCTCATAA
>CBIGQT010000015.1:0-15005 GCA_966191655.1 uncultured Ginsengibacter sp. | reverse complement strand
CCGCCTGTGGCCCAATCCGAGTCTTTCATCATCAGTAAAATAAAATCCTTCAGCATTTGGGCCACGGTGTTTCATTAAGCCGGAAGCTTTTTTCAGATCAAAAGGGGTTATTAAATTTTTCAAAGAAATATATCCTGCAATGCCGCACATAATTTTAATAGATTGTATAGTTACTTAGTTGAGCCAATAGACGTTTTATTCTAAAACTTCATCATAAACTTTCAAAAGCCCTTTCAAATATTTTTCTTTTGTATAATTTTCTTTTGAAATTTTCTTTCCGGTTTCAGACATTAATTCCAGATCATATTCTCCATTGATAATTTTTATAATGACATCTTTAAAACTTTGAGGCTTGCATGGGTCAAAAAATATTGCATTTCCATGTGAAATTTCACGAAGTGTTTTTATATCTGATAATAAAAGCGGTATTCCAATTGCCATTGCTTCTGCTGCAGAAATTCCAAATCCTTCCACAAGAGAACACATTACAAATGCGTTATAGAGGGGAAGTATTTCATAAATTTTGCTTTGTAGTCCCATTAATTTTATGGGTAAATCAAATTCAGAAATTTGTTTTTGAAGATAGTCACGGTCAGGTCCTTCGCCATAAATATCTATTGAAATATCATGATTTTTTAAAAGTTTAAAAGCATCTATTATCAATTGATAATTTTTTACATCTTTAAGATTTCCAACAGCTACAAACTTTATTTTTTGTAAGGATATTTTATATTCAATTTCATTTTTGAAAAACTCATCATTCACAAAATTGTATAATATTTTGGACTTCCCTTTTATGCCGATAGAATTGTCAAAATCTTCAAGAACTTCTCCGGAAGGTGAAATTAAATATTGATTTTTTTTATAAGTTAATTGATCTAACAGTCTCGTATAGCCGCTATACCATTTATGCCGGTATATACCTGTTGTCATTATTGTTGCCAGGCTAAAAACATTGGGTATTTTTTTTCCGCAGGCCAGTCTTGATACAATAACACTCCAGTATAAATTGGAATGAACAATAGTTACATTATTTTCCTGGATAATTTTTTTTAACTTTTTTACTGAGGAAAAAATATTTTTTTTATTTCGCAGGTTAAGGCAAAATATTTTATCATAAATTAATTCTTCTTTTGCAAAAACATTGTCGGGCAAAAGTGTAACAATTATGATATTATAAAATGCATATGTTTCTTTAAGAGTTGACACTAGCATCACTTCTGCGCCACCTCTTTCGAGCGAATCAATAATATATAGAATCGTTTTTTTCATCTTAATGAACTAGCTGAGAATGAACCAAAGACATTTTTTTCCATTCTTTATATCGTTGTAATGAAGCTAAATACCCTATTAGTTTATTAGATATCGGGGTAAACCATTTAGTGTTGGGAATAATCTTTAGTAACAAAATCCAGCCTCTTTCAGTGATTATAAAAAGATCAAAAATCAATTTCTTTATTCCGTTATATTTAAGATCATCCGGCGGTTTAATAAAGCCATATTTTACAGCTTTAAATTCGGAATTGAAACCATCGGCATCTCTTTTTAAGAATGATTTAATTTCAAGTCTATCCTGGTGGTTATGAAATAACGTAACATTAAATACACAATATATAGGAATTTGCATGGAGTTAAGTTTATTGGTTAAATCTATATCCTCTCCCTGGAAAATCATTTTTTCGTTATAACCTCCAATTTTATTAAATATGCTGTTACTTATCACTAATGAACAACTTGCGATGGAACTGAATGAGCATATTGATTTAACCGGCTTCTCTCCTTTGTGATGCATCCGTCCCCACATTGTATTATAATTCCCTTTTAGAAGGTACTTACCTACTTTGGTATTAAATAATTTTTCGTTAAGCGTTGGAGGATATTCCCAATTAATATTATAAACTGCGTTAGAATTTTTTTGCTCAATTACGAACAAATTAATCCAATCAATAACCTCACTATTGATCCACATATCATCATCAACAAAAAAAAAGATAGTTCCTCTTGCTTTGATTGTACCAAAGTTTCGTGCGGATGAAACACCTCGTTTAGGATTATCAAAATAAGTTATCTTATGCAAAAATTGAGACGGAACTACCAGAGGCAAATCACCATCGTTAACCACAATTATTTCTGCATTTTTATTTTTTATTGCAATAGTGGCTTTTTCTACTGTTTCCCACAGAATTTTTTTTCTGTTACGGGTAGCGATAATTATTGAGATATCAATTTTTTCCATTTTTAAATAAAAAATGTTGTTATGGTTTACCTTCTATAGAGATTGCCTTATTAAATAAAACATTGTTCTAAAGTGTTTAAGACTGAGGGGATTAATTTTTATTGCTTTAAATAAAAAGGCAGTTGCTTCTTTATTTTTCTTATTATCAATACAATCTGTGGCAAAAAGACGGTGTCTTTCTGCTAACCAACGTTTCATATTGATCCATTTAGCTGTCTTATATTTTTCATAATACTGATAATAACCCTCCAGCATAAATTTTTTATTTTTTGATACAGAAGCAGAAGTTCTCCTGTAGTATGTGAGAGGTTCATTTATATAATTTATATCTGCTACCATGCTAATGCGAACGTACATGTCTGTATCTTCAATCATTAACCGTTCGTCCCAACCACCTACTTTTTCAAATACTTCCCGACTATACATCATTCCGACATAAAATACACAATCCGGATTGTTTAATACTTCCCGATATAAATGACCTCTTTTAAATGTTGAGGAATCATTAAGTAAACATGTATGATCATTTTGATAATAGAACCATCCATTAGAGAACACGGATCCTGTGCCTGGATTATTCAAAAAAAAAGAAACCTTTTTTTCAATATTTTGCGGTGCAAACCAATCGTCCGTCGATAAAGGGGAAATGTATTTACCTGAAGAATTGGCAAGAAGGAAATTTAAATTCTTTGAAATACTTTGCGATTCTTTATTATAGAATATTTTATATTGAAGACCAGATTCTTCCAGTAATTTTTTGCCGAGATTAAATGTAGCATCCGAAGATGCATTATCTAAATAAACAACTTCGATGTTTTTATAGGTTTGATCTTTAAGGCTCTCAATGCACTGTTGGATAAACAGTTCATGATTCATACTTAAAAGCAGAATACTTACTAATGGCTTTTCACTCATTGGAAGAAGGATATAAGCTCAATGAATTAATTTTGAATTTGACTTAATTAACGTAATAATACGCGATACATTGTGCTGAAGCTTACATACATGAATATTTTTGTTTTGTCTATACAGAGTTTATTTTTTTTCTAATAAAAATCCCCATAAAAATCCAATACAGCCCATAATTAATGCAAAACGAATAAGTTGCTCCAATTATTCCGAAATGAGCCATAAAAAAATAAGATAATGTAACGTACGATGTCGCAAATAAAACTTCGGTTATAATATACATTTTAATCATAGCCTTTGCTATCAGTAAATAGCCCAGTAACCAGCTTCCAATTTTAAAAAAATCTCCAAGTAATTGATAAGCAAACAAAGGTTTCATTGGCAAAAATTGTGGTGTAAATAAAATATGAATAACCAACCCTTTAAATAGCCATATTAAAAATGCAATGGCACCTACGACCGGCAAAATGATTTTATACCCTTTTATTATTTCATGCCTCAATTCAATCTTATTTTGTATTTCTGAAAGTCTTGGCATGTAGTAAACTGCCAGGACAGTCGTAATAAATCCCAGATAATAGTCAGAAATTTTTGTAACTGCCTGCCAATATCCGGCATCTGCTATTGAAAATTCACTAATGATTCTATTCCTTACTAATATTTGCATTAAGGGAAGTATAAAACCACTTACAATTGCCATTAATGAAAAACCTGTAAGCATTTTAACAACCGGTTTATCCCATGATTTAAAATCAGGTCTCCATCTAATTCCCAACTTGTTAAAAATATGAATGTTAATAAAGAAAATAATGATTGCGGTAATTGTACTTGCAATCAATACACCTTTAATGCCCAGGGTATAAGCGAAAATTACGGTGAGAAAAACACCGGTCAATGATGAAATAATATTTACAATAGTAAGCTTCCTGATTTCTTTTAACCCATTTAAAATTCCCGAAAACAAACTATTGTAAGCGATAGTGATTATAAATAATCCAAACAAAAAGTACACTATCCAGAAATCTTTTGTTCTAAAAGAAGCCTCTGATAAATAACCACTGGTGGCCATTACAAATAAAGAAATAATCAAAGAGCTAAAGAAAACAATTAAGAATGATGTATTAATAATCTTCCTGCTTTTTGCAACATCATCCTTATGTTCAGAAAGGTATTTAACAACTCCGGTAGAAATTGCAGCAGTAGCCAACATTGATAATATAGCAGTCGTATTTTGAAACTGCCCTACAAAAGCAATTCCCTCCGGGCCAATTTTCAACGCAACTATTTTTACAACTATAAAACCACTCAAAAAAGTAATTGCCGTAGATAAGGATGTATAAAAACTGGTCTTTATTAGATTCATAAATATTTTATCACTTTAGCCGGAATACCACCTATCACTGCGTTTGATGGAATTATTCCCGAAACCACCGCTCCGGCAGCTACAATAGTATTATCACCAATGTTTGTGTTTTTGAGGATGATAACATTATTCCCGATCCAAACGTTATTCCCTATTTTTATTGGCCCTATTGCTCCTAATTCCCGTCGTTTATCCGGATGCATATTATGAGCTTCAAAATCCATGATTGTTACATTTTGCCCTATTAGAGTATTGTTCCCGATTTCAATTAATAATGCAGCGCAAATAAAAATATTATTATTGGTAGCGACATTATTTCCAATTTTAATTTGAGCATCTTTATATCTTGGTTGCAATTCAATACGTCCTTTTTTGTGAAATCCTCCATATACATATCCAAATTGGCAAAGACTTCCAATATTTACAGTTCCTGCACCGGTAAATAAAGTTTTTTGTTGGCAGTTTGGTAAAGTGGAATAAACTAATCTTCCCGATTTTAGCCCCTTTAAATTCGGAAGTATAAAATTTAAAAATTTAAACCGTATTAATATATAGATCTTTAATAAAAATTGTTTCATAATTATTTATAAAACTTTTTTATTAAAGACGTTATTCTTTCAACCTGATTTTTTAGCATGCCAGGCCAAAGTACTAAACTCAAACACATATCAGCTCCCTCTTCTGCAATTGGAAGATCACTTTTTTTAAAGCCCAATTGCTGATAAGCCAATTGTAAATGCGGAGGAATAGGATAATGAATTAATGTTCCAATACCGTTATCTATAAGATATTTTTGTAGATCGTTTTGAAATTTTGTTAGCCCTATATTATAGGTGATAAACATGAGTTGTATTTTTTGCAATGAATATTATAGATTCCATTTCGTAAGATTGGTCATACAAATGTACAGGTAGAATGCCTTTGTTTTGGTGTTATAGCTGCTTCAATTTTAGAAGGATCGGTATCGCAAGAATCAGGCTTAACGAAATTGTATCGGACAATCTGCCCAGGTTCGTCAATAGTAAAATAATTTGGAGGAATAAGCTTTGCGACAGACGTATTCATATTGCTGTGTCTTGTGAAGGATGGCAATAATTTATCAATTCCGGAAATTATAAAAGACTTCCTGAAAAAGTTAAATAATTGCGTCTTTGCAGAAATCTGCAATTGATAAGGTTTAGGATTCATGAGTGTAAGAATTTTTGTTCTTATATAATAACGAATTTTTATGAAGAGATTGCGGAAGGGGTTTAAAATATTTAAACCCAGGTTTATTTTTGAAATGACCAATGGCTTGATTTAAGGGGAATTAAAGAAATACAGTATTTCTAAATATCAAGATAATTCATTAAATGCCTGTAATTATTATCAATTTCATTTTCAAATAATTCTTCGCCGGAATAGTAAGAGACGGAATATTCATACCTTTCAAACGCGGCAATAATAACAGATATTTCTCTCTTGTTTAAGTGAAGGGTAACCTGCAGCAAAGCGGTATCTGGCTTAATTGTGATATTCAAATGAAGAATAACAGCTCCGTCACTTTCAACAATCCTGCTTATTTCAGAAATTGCAAAACGGGAACGTTCCATTTCGAGTACAATAACTGCACCGGTTTCATTGGCACCTGAAAAATTTCCCAAGGCTGCAAGAAGCTCCTGGCCTGCAATAGTTCCCATAAACTCATTGGTTTCAGTAACTACAGGAATAACATTTGTTTGATACTGATTACTTATTGTAACTGCGTTTAAAAAATGTTTGTTGTAAATAACTGATACCGGAATGAAATCATTTTGAAAAAACTCAATCGTGTTTTTTTTATTTTCTTCATCCAGTAAATCATCCTCGCTTATCATTCCAAGATACTTGTCGTCTGATACAACAGGCAGATGTGTCATTTTAAAATCGCTCATTAATTGCAAAGCCTTTGAAACCGTGTCAGTTAATTGTAGTTGTGGTAAAATATTATTAATAAACTCCTGTGCTAACATGATAGCTATTTAATTAAAATGTTAGAAATTAAAAGTATTTGTTTTAAGACAAAAAAAATCAGTGAACTGTTGCAGCAGGCATTTTTAATTTTGAAATAAAGCCGCCGAGAATTTTATTAAATTCATCGGGAACTTCCATCATCGGCGCATGACCGCATTTATCAATAAAGTGAAGTTCGCTATTGGGAATAAGTTTGTGAAATTCTTTCGCAACAAAAGGTGGAGTAATAGTATCGTTATTGCCCCAAATTAAGCAGGTGGGTTGTTTTATCTGGCTGATTTCTTCACCGAGATTATTACGAATGGCTGACTTAGCCAGCGAAATTATTTTGATTACTTTAATCCTGTTATTGGTTATTTCAAAACATTCATTCACCAATTCTTCTGTTGCCATAGCGGGATCATAAAAAGTGAGCTGTGTTTTTTTACGAATGTATTCTTTGTCGCCGCGTTTTGGATAACTGTCACCCATCCCATTTTCAAAAAGACCGGAACTACCGGTTAGTATCAACGATTTTATACGTTCAGGATGTTTTAAAATATAAACGAGGGCAACATGCCCACCTAACGAATTACCCAACAAATGAATATTTTTATAACCTCTGGTTTCAATAAATTTAAAAACAAATTTTTGCAACCCTCCCACCGTTGTATGCAGCAGGTCAAGTTCAAAAAGGGGAAGTATGGGTACAATAACCTTATTTACTTTTTTGAAATATTCAATAAGATGTTCAAAATTGCTTAAAGCTCCAAACAGCCCATGCAATAAGACAAGCGGTTCGCCTTCACCCTCTTCAATAAATTTAAACTTCCCGTCCTGTTGAATTTTATATTCCATTGATGCAATCTGCAAATTTGTGGTTTTACATTAAGCTATATAACGCTAAAATAAATGTTTCTATGCAAAAAAATACTGAAATAATATTTCTTCATAATTAACTAACCCGATTTTTGTGCCAGGCCTTCAAAAAAATTTTCTAATTCCAAAAACATATCTTTAAAAAAAGGTATGATTTTTCCGAGATTATCAATCACTACAGGTCCCCAGGAAGATACATATTTATAGACTAAAGAACTCCCGATTACATTAGCCTTTAACAACAAAACCTTTTCGGCAAAAAATAAGATTACGCTAAATATTATAATATAAATAATAATATACAAAACTATGCCTCCAAGTCTGTCGAGCCAGCCAAGCATGGCAAAATCAATAGTTTTTTTAACAAGCCTTGCTCCTAAACCCACCAGTAAAATTACCACAATAAAAACCAAAAGAAATGAAATAACTGGTAACCATTTTGTAGCAGATATAACATTTCTATTTAGATATGAAGCAACTACTGCAGAAAGTTTAAGTGCAGCAGCAAGCCCAATTATAAAAGCTAATAAAGAAAAAATTCCTACAATAAATCCCTTACTCAATCCTTTAAATATGGCAAGAATCATTACCAATATAAATGTAATATCAATTAGCATAAATCATTTTATTTACAAAAGAGGATGCTATTGAATAAGTCGTTTTATTGTTAGAAAGTATAATATCAATTATTTTGATGAAAGAATTTCTTTTACAATTGCTGCGATAGTTTTACCGTCTGCTTTGCCGCCAAGTTGTTTATTTGCCATTCCCATCACTTTACCCATATCCGCCTGAGATGTTGCTCCTGTTTCTTTTATGATAGCCGCAATGACTCCTTTTAGTTCTTCTTCACTCATTTGCTTAGGTAAAAATTTTTCTATTACTTCTATTTCTTCTTTTTCTTTTTCTGCAAGATCACTTCGATTTTGCTTTTCATAAATTTCCAAAGACTCTTTACGCTGTTTTACTAATTTTTGAAGCAACTTAATTTCATCTTCCCCTTTTATTTCCCCGCTAAAACCTTCTGAAGTTTTAAGGTTAATAATAGCAGCTTTAATAGCACGTAATGACCGTAAAGATTTTTCATCCTTAGCAAGCATTGCCGTTTTTAAATCGGTCATTACTTTTTCTTCTAAGCTCATTTTATATTCAATTTAAATTTTTATAAATGCTTTATTTATTCCTTTCCTTTTCAATTTCCATAAATTTTTTATGGAACTCCCGGGCAAATGTTTTTATATCATTACTTAATAAATCGTGTTTGGTTGCTCTCTGAAAAGTATCAGCCATTGTAGTGAAAACCTGGAAATAAAAATCCCCCATTTCATCTATCATCATATCTTTTGTCCATAAGTCTATTCGTAATGCGGATTTATCAATAGCATCCCAAAACGCAATAAACATTGCTTTTGCTTTCTGTGGAGAATCCGCTGTACTTCCTGTTGCAGTCCATGATATTTGCTGAGGAACTTTTTCTTTATCAAGCTGAACGGTGATATTTATATTTGATTCTGTCATAAGAGCATGCAAATTAATACTATTGAAGGTTTCAATAAAACTGATGTTTATAAATCAATTTAAAAATATCTATTTTATAATCTTATCAATGTTTTTCCAAAGAAGATCTGATGTAATATTCCAATTAAATTTCTGAGCCTGAACTTTTCCTTTCTCAATTACCTGCTTTCTCAAATTTTCGTCTCTGAAGAGCGACATCATTTTAACAGCAATCTCTTTAAAATTTTCAGTATCAGCATACAAAGCAGCGTCACCACATATTTCAGGCAGAGCGCTTACCAAAGAAGTTATTACAGGAACGCCACATTTCATTGCCAGCAATGGTTGGGTAGCAAAATTTTCATAAAGCGAAGGATATACCATAGCATAAGCTGACGCTGTTATAATGGCAATATCGTCCTGAGATATATCTTTCAAAATTTTTACTTCTTCTTTAAACCTGAACAAACGGAGACTTTCAGCGAACTCTTCATATTTCCAACCCTGCTTTCCTGCAATTAGTAATTGCATATTGCTTTTTTGTCTTTTTTTAAAAGCAGAAAAAGCTTTTAATAAATTCAACAGATTTTTATTGGATCCAATTTCTCCCAGATAAATAAAATATTCATTTCCATCAGCATATTTTATTTTTATTTCTTTTTTTTCTTCATAACCGATTTCTATAAAATTTTCATTAATGCCTCTATAAACAACTTGTATTTTATTAATATCAGTTTTGTATTGTTTAATAATTTCTGATTTGCAAAATTCTGAAACAGTTATAACCACTTTAGATTTTTTTATGCTTCGTACTACAAAAGTTTTATAAAATAATAAATTACTTTTTTTATAAATAAATGGTTGATATGTGAAAGTAAGACCAGGAATGATAAGGCATTGAGGTATTTTGGTAGCATTCGATCCTATTCCATAACTTACAAAAATATCGGCTTTGTATTTTTTTAGAACTGTAGGAATTTTAATATTGTACCACAGATACCAAAGTGCAGGATTTTTTGTCTGTTGACCAATGGGAACATTTATTACATTTTCAAAATGAATAAATAAACCAGTTAATGGAGTTTCAGAAATTAAAACAAAAGTATGCTCAGGATGCAATGGTACGATTTGGCTAAAGGTCTCAAAAATAAAATTGTCGCTTGATTCCGGCTCATCATTTCCTGTAATTTTTGTATTAACTGCAATAACCATTAAAGAGATAAATTTTTAAATTACAGTTAGATAATCTTTTGAAAAGAGAATATTGATGAGTGAATATGATAATAAGAGAATAAATATTTATTTAAATATTTTAAGTCTTACGGTTTCAATTCGGGTTTCACTTACACTTAATATGTCAAATTGGTAATCATCAATAATAATCCGGTCTTTTTGCCGTGGTATAGATTCGTGTTGGCTAATAATATATCCTGAAAGGGTTTCCGTTTCCTCATTCTTTCTGAATTCCATTTTATATTTATCAATAAGATAATCCAGTTCAAGTCTTCCGCTTAAAATATATTCATTGGTTGAAATTTGCTTATCGATAAATTCATCTTTAACATCATGCTCGTCATTAATATCCCCAAAAATTTCTTCCAGCAAATCTTCCATCGTTACAATGCCGGCTGTTCCCCCGAATTCATCAATTACCCACGCGATACTTTTATGTTCTTTGCTAAACTTATCAATAAGATCGGTTGCTCTCATACTTTCAGGAATAGTCGGTATCGGAAGCAATATAGATCGCAGGCTTTGAGGATTTCTAAACATATCAAGCTGGTGAATATAGCCCTGGATATTATCAATATTACCCTCGTATACAACCAGCTTACTTAGTCTGCTTTCTATAAAGCGTGCCTTCACTTCGGGCAGCGAAATATTAATATTAATTGATTCGATTTCTTTTCTTGGGATAAGACATTCTCTTACTTTTACTTCCGACAGCGATAATACGTTTTCGAATAACTCATTATTCATTTCTTCATTATCGTCAGCATCATTCATCTTGCGTTGCTGAATAAAATGTTCCAGGTCAATTTTAGTAAAAGCTTCGTTCCTGTTCTGTAGTTTTACGTTAAAAATATATTTAAGCATCCATTCAGAAACGTATACAAAAATAGAGGCTACCCCTGCAAAAAGGGAATAAAAAAACTTTACAATAAAAGTAATAATGCTGCTTCCTGTAACCTCGTTATTAGCTGCACGAAAAAAAGCTTTGAAAATAAATTCAAAGAATAAAAGTAATATCGTGGAAATAATTGTTTCAACACCGAGTCTTATAAAAGGATTATCGATCCCCCAATATTTCCAAACGCTGTTAAGTATATTACTCCACAACAGCCCATATATAACCGTTAAAATATTTAATGCAACCAGGCTGGTACCAATAAAACGGGCAGGCTTTTCCATAAAGGCAGCCCAGGTTCTGCCAGGATAAGTTCCCTGTTTTTTTCTTAATTCTATTGATAATTTATTTGCGGAAACAAAAGCAATTTCTATTCCTGCAAAGAAGCCAATCAGTATTAATGAAACAACAATTGCAATAATTGATATCCAGTCCATATTACAAAAATATAAAATTGTCCAAAGCACTCTTTACGGAGAAAACAAACACCTGTTGTAACTTATTCTTTATTCAGAAAAGTTAAAACAATATTTTCTGCTTCAACACATGCAGTTTTAAAATCTTTATTAATAATTACATTTTCAAAATGATTTTTAAACGTCATTTCATAGGAAGATTTATTTAAACGCGCCTCCAATGATTCTTCAGTCTCTGAACCACGTCCATGCAGGCGGTTCTTCAATTCTTCGATAGAAGGAGGCTGTATAAAAATGGCTATTGTATTCACAGGGTATTGTTGTTGCACATGAATAGCTCCCTGAACATCTATATCAAGCACCGGAACTTTATTTAATAACCATATTCTTTCAATCTCTGTTTTTAATGTTCCATAATATTTTCCTTCATATACCATTTCCCATTCAAGAAATTCCTTGTGGTGAATCTTTTCCCTGAATTCATTTTCTGAAATAAAATAATAATCTGAGCCATCCTTTTCATTATCTCTTGCTTTTCTCGTTGTAGCAGAAACTGAGAATGCGAGCTGCGGAAATTTGGCCATTAAATGTTTTACAATGGAAGTTTTACCCGCACCGGAAGGAGCCGTAATCAGAATAAGTTTATTATATTTTTTATCCATGAAAATTAATAAATGCTTTCTTTGTTTATTGCCTTACGATCTCTGCCCCCAATTTTCGCAATCTGTCATCAATATTCTGATAACCCCTGTCAATTTGTTCAATATTTTGAATAACACTCTTTCCATCGGCACTTAAAGCGGCAATGAGCAGGGCAACCCCCGCTCTTATATCAGGACTGCTCATTTGTATTCCCTTTAACTGGTATTTCCTTTCAATACCTATTACAACAGCTCTGTGTGGATCGCACAAAACTATGTGTGCACCCATTTCAATAATTTTATCTACAAAAAACAAACGGCTTTCAAACATCTTCTGATGTATGAGAACACTACCTTTAGCTTGGGTGGCTACTACCAAAACTATACTTAACAAATCAGGTGTAAATCCCGGCCATGGATGATCTGAAATGGTAAGAACCGAGCCATCTAAATATGTTTGCACTTCATAAATTTCCTGTGCTGGTATATGAATGTCATCGCCTGAAAAATTCATTTTAATTCCAAGCTGTTGAAATTTTTCGGGTATAATTCCTAAATAGTTGATGCCTGCATTCTTTATAACAATATCGCTCTGAGTCATTGCCGCAAGGCCAATAAAGGAACCCACTTCAATCATATCGGGAAGAATGGAATGTGTGGTCCCATGCAATTCTTTAACCCCTTCAATTGTAAGCATGTTACTTGCTATACCTGAAATTTTTGCTCCCATGCTGTTCAGCATTTTACAAAGCTGTTGTACATATGGTTCACATGCTGCATTGTAAATAGTTGTTTTTCCTTCAGCCATTACGGCGGCCATGATAATATTTGCTGTTCCGGTAACGCTTGGTTCATCAAGCAGCATATCAGTTCCTTTAAGGTGCGATGCATATAAAAGAAAAAAAGATGCGTCATCATCATAATCAAATTGAGCGCCCAGTTTTTGAAAGCTCACAATATGTGTGTCTAACCTTCTACGCCCGATTTTATCACCTCCGGGTTTTGGAACATACGCTTTTTTAAATCTCGCCAGCATAGGCCCTGCCAACATAACGCTGCCGCGTAGACGCCCGGTCATTTTTCTAAAAGCAGATGACGTCAGGTAATCCATATTTATATTTGACGCATCAAAAGTGCAGCTATGCCTGTTAATTCTTTCTATTATTACGCCCAATCCTTCCAGCAATTCAATTTGCAGATTTACATCAACAATGTCCGGAATATTATGTATGGTTACTTTTTCACCGGTAAGTAACACTGCAGAAATTACCTGGAGCGCCTCATTTTTAGCGCCCTGGGGTACTATTTCACCTTTTAATTTTTTTCCACCTGTAACTTCAAATGAACCCATTACAATTTATTTTTCTTTAGCGAAACAAAAATAAAACCCCGGCAATATATGAAGGCCGGGGCTGCAAACTTATTTTATTTAATAAAAAGTAGCTTAATATCTTTTTTTAGAATATTTATTACGATTGTTATTTCGATTATCTCTTCCTCCGCCCTGGTTATCTCTGCCCTGGTTATTGCGATTATTGCGGCCACCGAAATTTTTACGATACTTGCCTACATTGCTTACAAATTCTTCACGGTTATTATCAACCCGGTGTTTTATAAAAGGACGGTTGTTAAATTCCAATTCCCCTTTAGTAATAGAGCTAAGTTCCGTTTGTATATTATCATCATGAACCAGTTCTTTATGCCAGTTACTATAGGTAAGTTTCATATAATAAGCAATAGAATTGGCAAATCCCTGGCGCTTCTCACTATCCTCTTCCTTTAATGCTTTATCAATAACTATTTCGATATTTTTTCCAAGATGATTGTATTTTGGATATCTTTTCGGATAAGCTAATTGTTCCGGCTTCGCTTTTAAAGTTTCCCGTGTTGGTATCGGGTAAGGACTTTCTACATCTAATTTAAAATCACTTATTAAAAAAAGGTGATCCCATAACTTGTGGCGGAAGTCTTCTACATTTTTTAAATGAGGGTTTAAAAAACCCATCAATTCAATAAGAGCATAAGCATTTTTTTGGCGCTTTTCCTTGTCTTCAAGAGTTAGAACATACTCCACCATTTTTTGTATATGGCGACCGTATTCTCTTATCTCGAGATGATTACGGGTAGTATTGTATTCCATGTTTTCAACGTTTTCCATAAGGCAAATGTATTAATTTAAAATTTAGGCTGCAAGAATGATGTTAAAGAGTGCGAATTTATGATTCAGTTTCATTGGAAGTTTTAATAAACCATTTTTTGCAAAATAATAATGCTATCAGCGCACCAAAGCTATCAGCAGCCCAGTCAAGAAGGTCAAAACTTCTCCCAACAATATAAAATCTTTGTATAAATTCTATAGCTAAGCCCCAAATACTTACAGCCATAGCAATTTTCAAAAAATAATAAAGGCGTTGCCCGCTGGTAAAACCTGATTTATAAAAAGGCCAGCAAAATAAAAATGTAAGTCCGCCAAACATTCCGATATGCACCCATTTATCAAAATAAATTTTTTCAAGCCATTTTGCTTTTGGTATATCACTTCCCGGCAGCGTAGTAAGAACCAGCACAACAAAAAACCAGGCAATGCCTGGCAGAAATTTTCTTATAGAAATTTTTTGCATTCGGTTTAAAAAAATTTTAAGCAACTACTTTGCCGTATGCTGCCGCATCCATAAGCTTGCTCACATCATCAGGATTATCTACTTTCATTTTGATCATCCAGCCATCGCCATAAGGGTCTGTATTTACTTTTTCCGGTTCTGATTCAAGAAGAGGGTTCAATTCAGTAATAGTTCCTGAAACCGGAAGAAATAAATCGCTTACAGTTTTCACAGCTTCAACAGTTCCAAAGATTGCTTCTGCTGCCAGCGCCTTTCCTTTTGTTTCTATTTCAACATATACAATATCACCAAGTTCATGTTGGGCATATTCTGTAATACCAATAATGGCAATATCTCCATCAAGT
>CBIGQT010000014.1:0-15006 GCA_966191655.1 uncultured Ginsengibacter sp. | reverse complement strand
TGTAGTTTCATTTATTTTTTTAATCCTTCAATTAATATTTTAATCATATTTTCTTCCAGCAAATTTGCATCTATCCTTTTGCCGGATCTTTGCCATCCCTCTATACCACTTAGTGATGATAAGATTGTAAGAACTGCTACGTGAGGGTCAACAGTATTTATTTCCCTACGGGTTATTCCTTTTTGTAAAATGGCGGCTAAGCGTGAACGGTAGTTTCTTCGCTGATTTTTAAAGTCACTTAAAAAAGGTTCGTGTAAATGTCTCCATTCATGGTCGGAGATATATACACTTTCAAATTCGTTAATCATCATAGAAATGTGAAACCGGATAATGCTTTCAATTTTTGATAAGCTTGATTTGGAGCTAAGCTCAACTTCTTTTAAGTGGTCTGTAAATAAATTAGCAATTTTGAAACAGATGTCTTTCAATAATTCATTTTTTGATTCAATATGATTATACAGGCTGGGAGCTTCTACACCTATTGCTTCAGCAATATCACGCATTGATGTAGCAGTAAATCCTTTCTTCCCGAAAAGCAATGAAGCCTTCTGTGTTATTGCGTCTTTTTTGGACCCGTTTTTACCCGCCGGTATTTTTCCCATTTATGCAGACCTTTCTTCAAAACTAACACTTATTAGTTTTTTTAATTGAGTTTAAAGTAATTTAGTGAAGAATGGGGTATTTATTTTTTTCGAAAAAATCATAGAGTTGTTATTTTTTGTGAAAATTAAGCATGAAGAATAATTAATTTTGCAAATCAAATTATTTTAATGGAATTACAGCCGGTTGATAAAGTGGAATTCATTTCGCCCGAAGATTTTAAAAATAATTATTATATACCCAAAAAACCTTTGATAATTACCGGGCTTGCAAAAAAGTGGCCTGCCTATAATAAGTGGACGTGGGATTATTTTAAGGAAATAGTTGGGGAGCAAAAAGTGGGCTTATATAATAATGTAAAAAGTGACGCATATACACCGATAAACACAGCAGATGATTATAAAACATTTGGAGAGTATGTCGATATGATAAGAAAGGGGCCGGCAGGATGGAGAATTTTTCTTTTTAATATTTTTGATCATGCGCCACAACTTATCCAGGATTTTACATGGCCCGAAGATTTAATGAAAGGATATGTAAAAAAGTATCCGATGTTATTTACAGGCGGCCAGACGTCGATAACCCACATGCATTTCGATATTGACCTTTCTCATATCCTTCACACACAATTTTCCGGAAGAAAAAAAGTTTTGCTATTCCGTCATGAAGAACAGCATAAGCTGTATCGCAAACCCTTTGAAGTATTGAGCCTTGCTGATTTTTCAAACTACAATCAAGGTTCAGGAAATCCCGATTATGAAAAGTTTCCTGCATTAAAATATGCCAGGGGATATGAATTAATTTTAGAGCATGGTGACACTTTATTTATGCCGGCAGGCTACTGGCACCACATGGAATATCTTGACAGTGGCTTTGCCATGAGTCTTCGCGCCTTACAAAGTTCAATCGGCGGAAAAGCAAAAGGAGCCTGGAACCTATTCGGTATGAGAAGTATTGATACCATCATGAAAAAGGCTTCTCCTAAACGGTGGTACAACTATAAAATAAGAAAAATAAAAAAGCTTGCAGAAGAGGAATTAAAAAAAAATTCTAATTAGAAGAGGGAAAATTCTTTTTATTACGAATAATTGTTAATTTAGCAATCCCATTCCCTGATTTCCTTTTCCTGGATTTAAAACCACCCACACAAACCCAATAGCTTTAACCAAGGTTGATATATATAAATATCCTCTTCAAGACATTGTGAAGAAATTAGAATTTTTTCTTGTGGTTTCAGAGGTAAGCAAGGCCGGTGATTTTTATCACTGGCCGTTTTGTTTTATCTATTTCAAATAGATTTTATTAGACCTTATTCTATAGAGCGATTCATAAATTTTACTAAAGGCATGAGGGCTTTAAAGGCCTGCTGTGTTTCTTTTGCAAGTCCGGGAGTTGTAAGTAATGAATCGGGAATAGCTTTAGTTGCGACAAAGCTTTTCATTTTTAAAAAAGAAGCAGCAGGATTTTCTTTATCGTATCCTTTTGGAACGTTCACAAGCATTTGTCCCTCACTCATTTCAAGGTCATCGTATTGTTTCTTAAATGAAGGATTCGAAATAATTTTTTTGAATTCAGGAAAACAATAGTCAATCTCTTGCCTTAGTTTTTTTAATGCAACCGCTTCAGGCATCCAGAGGCCACCACCAACAAAGCTTTTGCCGCCAGGTTCCAAATGAAAATAATAACCGGCAAATATTGATTTTTTTCCACCTCTGTTGAAGGATGCTCCCATGTTAGTTTTGTAGGGAGTTTTATCTTTTGAAAATCTTATGTCACGATTAATGCGAAAAGTACAGTTTTTTGGCTGCAGCTCTTTTATATCGTCATCAAATGCTGCAATTGCCGTAATAGTTTGTTCGACAAAATTTTCGAAATCAGTTTTTGCTGAAAGATATTTTGCCTTGTGACTATCAAACCAGGGCTTGTTATTGTTCTTTTTAAGCTCTTTTAAAAAGCTTACCGTTGAAGAATGAACCATTTATTGGAGAAAGATCTTCCGGTTAAAAATTTATGCAAAAAAGTTTTTATTTGACATTACTCCAATTCTCGCCACTTTTAATTCTGTAAATAGTCATTTCACTTACATTATACTTATCTGCAATCTGCTTATAAGTAAGCTTTCGGCGGGGATTATCGATAAATGCTTTAATTGCTTTAACCTGGGGCAAGCTAAGTTTTAAACCATGTGTTCTTGAATTCTGAACTTTTTTGTATGCGATTTTTTCCGGGCTTTTTTGCTGATGTAAACTCACATCTTTTTGAGATGCCCATTTCAGATTTTTAGCATGGTTATCCGTTTTATTATGATTGACATGGATAACAAATTTATCTTTAGGAGAACTTTTTTTGGCAAAAAGTTTTGCGACCTCCCGATGAAAATAAATAGTGCCATTACTACCATCAACATGAAGGTTTAAGGTTTTATACCCGGAAGTAAGAGACCCTTCCAGTATTTTACCGTCTTTGTGAATGTCTTCATAATAGCTGGCTGCCCTGCCATGTGATGATATGGCATATTTTTTTCTCATTATTTTCCAGCCTTTAAACTGAAGTTGTTTCCACTGTTCACCATTAATTTTTTTAATCATAACAAAGTGTTTAAAATAAAGTTACAAAACTAAGTTTGGATCATATTTAAAAATTCCTGTTCATTTATTATTTTGACAGATTTTATTTTTTTTGCTTTATCAAGTTTACTTCCCGCTGAATCTCCCGTCACAAGATAATTCAAATTCGAACTAACGGTTGACAATAGTTGCCCACCATTCCCTTCAACCATTTTTTCTGCATCACTTCTTTTCAAGGTAGGCAAAGTTCCTGTAAATAAAAATGTTTGCCCTGAAAGTGTTCCGGTTTTGGTTTCTATCTTATCGCCTTGTATGTTTAAGCCAATGTCAGCAAGGGTTGTAAGCATTTCAAGATTATCACCGTTATGAAAAAAATCATAAATACTTTCGCCTACTTTGCTTCCGATATCCTTTAGTTGCTGTAATTGGTCTATTGAAAAATACTGTAATTCAAAAATATTTTTAACACTTTTACCTAACGTCTTTGCTGTCGCTTCACCTACATATCTTATGCCAAGCCCAAAGATAAGTCTATGCAAGTTTTGTTTTTTTGAACTCCCAATTGCGTTGCGAAGGTTGTCTATAGATTTTTGCCCAAATCCTTCCAGTTTTGAAATTTCTTCATAATTGAGGGAATAAATACCCGGAATATTTTTAAGAAATCCAAGAGAATAAAATTTACGGACGTTTGCTTCTCCCATGCTTTTAATATCCATTGCATCCTTGCTTACAAAATGAATAATTCGCTCAACAACCTGTGCCTCGCAATTAATATTTATGCATCGCCATACGGCTTCGCCTTCGGGTTTCACTAACGGATCACCACAGACAGGGCAATGTAAGGGAAATATAATTTTCTTTTTTTTTCTATTTCTTAACTCGCTAAGCGGCTTTACAATGTAAGGTATTACGTCGCCTGCCCTTTCTACTATAACAGTGTCGCCTATACGCAAATCTTATTCAGCAATAATATCTGCATTAAACAGAGATACGGATGAAACTGTTACGCCACCGATAAATACCGGTTCTATCTTGGCAACCGGTGTTACGGAACCTGTACGGCCAACCTGGAATTCAACTTTTATTAATTTTGAGGTTGCCTGCCGTGCTTTAAATTTATAGGCGATTGCCCAGCGTGGGTGATGCGTTGTACTACCGGTTTGTTGCTGTAATTCTATTTCATTTACTTTTATTACCATACCATCGATCTCGTAGGGTAATTCATCTCTTTTTATTTCAAACTCTTTGCAAAAATCGACAACCTGTTCAATATCGGGAAAGACTTTCTTTTCATTTACAGGCGTTTTAAAGCCAAGTTCAGCAAGCATTTGAAGAGATCCTGCGTGTGTTGTTAGAAGATTTTTATTTTTTGATATACCTTTTTCATTCAGCTTAATATAACTTATGTGATATAGTATCGCTTCAAGTTTCCTTCTTCTTACTGCAGCAGGATCTTTCATTCGCAGGGAACCCGCCGCTGCGTTTCGCGGATTGGCTAACGGGGCTAATCCTTCTTCTGCCAGCGAAGCATTGTATTGCCTGAAATTTTCTTTGGTCATAAGAACCTCTCCGCGTATTTCTATCAATTCAATTCCATAGTCGGAAAATTTTGCAGATAAGGGTATTGAACCTATTTGTTTCATATTAATAGTAATATCATCTCCTTCAATTCCATCACCGCGTGTAGCGCCTCTTATCAACATATTATTTTCGTAAATAAGAGAAATACTTGCCCCATCAAATTTTGGCTCGGCGCTGTAAATAATTTTTTCATCACCTACAAGTCCTTTTACTCTTTTGTCCCAATCAAGCAGATCCTGTGCATTATAACTATTCTCAAGACTTAGCATTGGCACCAGGTGCGGCACAGTTATAAATTCCTTGTTAAGGCTATTTCCTACTCTTTGTGTTGGAGAATCAGGGCTTATTAAAGAAGGATTTTCCTGTTCCAGTTTTTCTAACGCCTTGTAAAGTGTATCATATTCTACATCTGTAACGAGTGGATCATTTAAAATATAATACCTGTATTCATGAAAACGCAAGGCATTTCTTAATTCATCAATTGTTCCTGCATTTTTTAAAAGTTTACCGGTTACAATCTGCAAATCTTTTGTTTGGTCTTTCGTGTACATGAAAAAGATTTATGTAGAATTAAATTTCTAAAATACAAAAATCAACATAACTTTTTTTGCTGATAGATTAAAAAGTTTAAAAGAATGTGTGTATTTTACACAACAAATTGCCTGGTATGAAGAAAATGACAATCATTTCTTCGGTTCTTCCGTTTCGCAAAACTTTTTCTAAGTATTTGCATCAGGGTGTATTTTTTATTTCAGATCCGATACACATTTCTCAGCAAAAACAAATAGATTTTTATTCCACTTCCTGCCAAATTACAATTAATCAATATTTATACACCTATTAAAAATATGGAAACAGAAGTGCCAAAAGATAAACCGCAAATTAAGACTTTTAAAAAAATACAATCAGAAGTACAAAGCATCAACCGGCTCGCTTTATCGGTTGATTGTGTAATTTTTGGATTTGATGATAACAAGTTAAAGGTCCTGCTGATTCGTTCAGATTTAAAAAAATATCAAAGTAAATGGTCTTTACTTGGTGATTTAATTAAGCCTGAGGAAGATCTTGATGCTGCAGCCTATCATATATTAAAACAACGTACAGGGATAAACGATGTTTACCTGGAGCAGGTTCATGCATTTGGAGAAGTAAACCGGCATCCGGCAGGAAGAGTTGTTACAGTTGCCTATTGTTCGCTGATAAATATCCAGCATCACGAGTTAAAAATCCTGGATAATGAGCTACATTGGCATGACGTTGAAAATGTAACTAATCTGGCCTTTGATCATCAAAAAATATTTGATGCATGTTATCAGTGGTTGCAAAAAAGAGTACAGGAGCATCCGCTTGGGCTCAGTTTGCTACCCAGTAAGTTTTCATTGAGAGAGCTTCAAAATCTATATGAAGCCATTTTGAATATTAAACTTGACAGAAGGAATTTCCGTAAGAAATTTTTTGCGATGGATTTCCTGGTAGATATGGGAGAAGAAGAGCAAAATGTAAGGCACAGGCCGGGACGCCTCTATAAGTTCAATTATGAAAAATATGAGAAGAAGAAAAAAACCTGGTCTGGTATAGATTTTTAGAACCCGCGACATTTTAATGTTTCAAATTATTTACTTCAGATTCCACAAAAGTTTGCGTTCTATTATTTATTAAACAGTTCCTCCAACTGGTCAACCTTAAATTCACAATGCCTTGCCAATATGAATGATATGGTTTCAAGATATAAAGATGTAATGATGGTAGAAGTTGGCATGAGTTGGGACCAGGCGGCTGCCTGCAATATGTTTCTTACCGATTTGATAAGTAAGATAAAATCAGTTACGAATGGCCGGGGCCGGGGCGTCTTTTATTGGGAACCCGAAAGCTATAATAACTGGCAGGGCTACACGCTTGGTGCGTTTGATAACGATGGTAAGCCAACCAGTGCATTGAATGCTTTTCATTAAAAAAAATTGCGACACATTTACACGGGTTGCCGGTTAAAAATTAAAAATAGAATAATGATGCGATTGTTACCATTTAGTCTGCTTATTATAATAATATTATCATTTAGCTTTTGCAATGGACAAGTATCTCCCCGTCAGCATGTGAATATTGATAAAGGTTGGAAGTTTCATTTTGGAAATGCATCTGATCCTGATAAAGATTTCAACTATAGCACAAAAACAATTTTTTCAAAATCAGGCAATGGAGGTGGTACAGCAATTGATCCGCGATTCAACGACAGCTCATGGAGAACACTTGACGTTCCCCACGATTGGGCAGTTGAGCTGCCTTTCACCAATGTAAAAAATTTTGATGTAATGGCTCACGGTTATAAACCCGTTGGCGGATTATTTCCAGCGACGAGCATTGCGAAGGCGTTTTTCCAAACTCTTTTTTAAAATTTCGTAAGCAAAGAGGTTATCCTATGCCGTACCACCCGCAATCCTGTTGGGTGGTTTTTTTATTATAATCCTATCTCTTCCCCTCATTGTATGAAGAATTCAGGTGGTTCTAGCAGAAGGCAAAGTAAATCCAAATGTAGTTCCTACGTCAGTTTTGCTTCGTACATGAATGGTATCATCATGAGCTTCTATGATGTGTTTTGCAATGGATAACCCAAGTCCGCTTCCGCCAACTTTTCTTGCTCTTGCAAGATCGGTTCTGTAAAATCTTTCAAATATTCTTGGCAAATGTTCTTCTGCAATTCCATGACCATCGTCACTTATTTCCACCAATATTTTTTTGCCATCAATTTTATAAGCGCTCCCTTCTATGGTTCCGCTTTGCTTTCCATATTTAATAGCATTGTCAATAAGATTAATGAGTACCTGCCTTATTTTTTCTTTATCTGCATAAACAGTAAGCGGCAGTTCGCATCCTTTCTTTATAAAACATTTTATTTTCTTTTCATCAGCTTTTATTGAAAGCGATTCAAAAACTTCTTTAATAACATCCTGTATAATAAAGTTCTCTTTATATAATAATTGTTCTCCGCTTTCTAATTTGGTAATTTCATCGAGATCGTCTACCAGGTTAACCAGCCTGTCAATATTTTTTGAAGTGTTATTTAAAAACTTTGTGTTCACTTCAGGATTAGCTAAAGCTCCATTTAGCAATGTATCAACATAACCTTGTATAGCAAAAATGGGTGTCTTCAATTCGTGTGAAAGATTCAACAAAAATTCTTTTCTGAAAGCCTCATTCTTTCTGAGAATTTCTATCTCTTCTTTACGCTGAACGGCCCATTGTTCCACATCATCACTTACTTCTTCAATTGATTTTTGCGGTAAAATATTTTTATAATAAAATTCTTCCCGCTTGCTGGCCTTGGTTTGATAGATGAGCTTGTAAATGATTTTTATTTTACGATACACAAACTGTTGTATCATTAAATAAATAAAAATGTAAGCTATCAGGCATAGCAGCAGAAAAATAATTAAGGCGGGAAGAAAATTATCTTCGTAAAAATATACAAACAAGCCTCCTATAAGGCCTACCGGGAAACAAATAATTGCAGCAACTTGTTGAGGCGAAAAATTTTTAGCAGGAAACATTTTTTATTTTTAATACCTATCACGTCCTTCTCCTTTGGAGAAGGGTTGGGATGAGGCCGTTTTACCAGCCCAGCACCCATGCAAATATCAGCGGAGCAACAATTGTTGCATCACTTTCCACGATAAATTTTGGTGTATGAATATCTAATTTACCCCAGGTAATTTTTTCATTAGGAACAGCTCCGGAATAAGAACCATAAGAAGTTGTTGAATCAGAAATCTGGCAGAAATAGGTCCAGAATGGAACATCATGCCATTCCAGGTCCTGGTACATCATTGGTACAACACAGATCGGGAAATCTCCTGCAATGCCACCACCAATTTGAAAAAAACCTACACCTTTATCAGATGAATTTTTCCGGTACCAATCGCTTAATTCAACCATATATTCAATACCACTTTTCATAGTAGAAGCTTTCAATTCTTGTTTAATAACGTAGGATGCAAAAATATTTCCCATCGTGCTGTCCTCCCAGCCGGGAACCACAATAGGAATATTTTTTTGTGCTGCAGCAAGCATCCAGCTATTCTTTGGATCAATTTCATAATACTGTTCCAGCACGCCGCTTAGCAACATTTTGTACATGTACTCATGCGGAAAATATCTTTCACCTTTATCATCGGCTTCTTTCCATATTTTATGAATATGTTGTTGCAATCTTCTGAAGGCTTCTTCTTCGGGTATGCAGGTATCGGTAACACGGTTATAATGATTTTCCAACAGATCCCATTCTTCCTGCGGACTTAAATCACGATAGTTAGGAACTCTTTTATAATGACTATGCGCCACAAGATTCATAATATCTTCCTCAAGATTTGCACCGGTGCAACTTATAATAGCCACTTTATCCTGTCGTATCATTTCAGCAAAAGAAATTCCCAACTCAGCAGTGCTCATGGCGCCTGCGAGCGTTACCATCATTTTACCACCTTCATCGATGTGTGTTACATAACCCTTCGCAGCATCCATTAAAGCCGCCGCATTAAAATGGCGATAATGATGTTCTATAAATGTTGAAATTGGTCCTTTGTTCATCGTAAACTTTTATAGCCGCAAAAGTAAATTTTTTTTAAGAGCATGTGTTTGTTTTGAAACAATATTGTTTTACTAAAACTTTAAATTGAAAGAAAATTAAAAATAGAAACCAGCGTCACAAACGCTTATAAACCTACCTGTAAGAAGGCGCTGTGTTGTTTCGTTTCGTTGTATTACGTTGGTTGTTGTAATACAAAGGATAGCTGCTTTGTTCAACACTTATGCTGCCTGAAACGGAGAAAGTTTTTGAGTCATTAATGTACATCAGGCCCATCGTTGCGGCTGAATACATAGAGAAATTTGCAGGTTGGTAAAAGCTATTGAAAGTATTTACTTTGTTTAAATCAGTAGTAAGAAAGGAATGATTAAAATTACTATATGCAGGTGCCACGGTCACTCCCGCAAATGCGTACACATTATTGCTTAACCTGCGATTTAGCTGCAGGCTCACAGGGGCAGCCACAAAACCTGCGCTACCTCCGCGCAAGAAACTATAGCCTGTTGATATACCAGCATAGCTGCTTATAAACCATTTCTTTGGTGCGCTGCTGTCATGCACATTATTGTTCCGTGTAAAGGTATTATCGTAAATATTATTTTGAAAGCCGCCTTGCAAAGTGGTTTGTGCCTTTAGAGTGGTTGCAAAAATTATTACAAAAAAAGTGAGTAATATACGCATGAAAACTATTGGACTATAAAAATACAGCTTATTGTGTTAATAGAAAAAGACCATCCCGGTTTATCGGAACAGTCTTAACATTAACACCCCACCCGGTGGAGTAATTTTAATTGGCTCTTTGAAAATTTTCTGTTTCATGCATTTCTCCGTCTTCCACTACTGCCGTGGCATAATTAGTTTCACTGGCGAGGTTTATAACCCAGGTATTTCGGCTGTCTTCATTAATTTTCGCAACGGTTGTGATTTTGTAATTTTCATATTTATTGGCTACCTGCCTTTTTATGCTGTATGGCAATATGTTCTCTGAAGAATAATCAATGGTGTAAATCAAATTTCCTTTCGTATCAAATAATAACTTTGTTGTTGTCTCCTCATTTATAAATGTTGCTAAATATTTATCATCACGTTGAACCCAATTTACATTTGTCACATTACCATATTTTTTCTTAAAATATTTTAAAGCTTTTTTACTTATGTTTTCATCTCCGGCGGCAGAAAAAGGATCGTGTTCAGAATAATATTTTGTTGTATTGAATATAGTACCATCAAAAACCGGGAGAGATGGTTGTTTAATTTCAGGAAATACCTGGTGCAAAATTTTTAAAGATTTCCCGGTTACGAGAGATTGCTGAGCAGCTAAAACTGTTGTTGCTGACATGATTGCGGCAAGACAAACCAAAATGATCTTTTTCATAATTTTATTTTTATCGGTTAAGGAACAGGAATAAAATTAGGAGCCTTTGTGTAAGCGGACAAGTGATTTATTATCTGCGGAAATACAGTGTGGAAGAGGGTTTCGTTAATATAACGTTAAGGGAAAATATGAGGCATGTAAATAATAAACTGAAGTAATTTTTTTTGAAGTTCAACCACTATTTTATGAAAATTTATTTTTTAAAAATCTATAAATATTTTTTTAAGAAATAATGATGAATGGCACTTTCTTTTTTTTATTCAGAAAAAAAGTACCAAAACATTTTATGCCTTTGCCAGTATCTTTTCAGGCAAAGAATCAAAGGAGTTAAGTCTACCAAGACTTTATGTGATTTACTTTCTTATGCGCTTGTGCAGGAAATGACTCAACCTGTAATTACTTAACTTTAGGTAATACAATTATTACACCATGCACACAATTAAAAAAGAAGACATCAAACAGGAAGTGTTTGACCTTTATGACGATTATGCACACAACCGCGTTAGCAGGCGTGATTTTGTGCAAAAGCTCTCCGGCTATGCGGTTGGGGGCCTTACAGTGAATGCACTCATGAGTTTTATGATGCCGGACTATCAAACTACTGCTGAGGTGAAAGCAGATGATCCCGGACTGAAATCAGAATACATACATTATGATTCTCCGAAAGGCGACGGTGATATCAAAGCGTTACTATCAATGCCGTCGGATGCGAAAAGAAAGCTTGGTGGTATTGTAGTAGTGCATGAAAACCGCGGTTTAAATCCATACATTGAAGATGTAGCACGGAGAGCCGCATTGGCAGGATTTATTACCATTGCGCCCGACGCTCTCACTCCACTGGGCGGCTATCCTGGTAATGATGATGCAGGTCGTGAGATGCAAAGCAAACTCGATAGAAATAAAATGCTTGAAGATTTTATTGCCGCTTATTACTATCTAAGGAACCATAAAGACTGTAGTGGTAAAGTGGGTGTAGTAGGTTTTTGCTTTGGAGGATGGATTGCAAATATGATGGCGGTGCGAATCCCCGATTTGTCAGCCGCAGTTCCATTTTATGGAAGCCAGCCTGCAGCAGAAGATGTTCCAAAAATACAAAGTCCGCTGCTGCTGCATTATGCAGGGCTCGATACCCGCATCACCGATGGCTGGCCGGCATACGGGGCAGCATTGAAAGCTAACGGCAAAGCATACACGGCTTATATATATCCGAACGTAAATCACGGCTTTCATAATAATACTACACCACGTTATGACAAAGATGCTGCAGATCTTGCCTGGCAACGTACCATTGATTTTTTCAATGAAAAATTAAAGTAAGGGTTAAAAGATAAATTAAAGTTTTTCAAGAAATACAAGCAGACATAAAAAGGCCGCCTCTATCTGGAGATGCCTACCCAAAATATTGGATTCTATTTTGCTAACGGTTATCAACACACGAAATATAGCTGGCACTTTATCCCCTTTTGTTGGTAACTTCAATTAAGAATTGTTTGATGTAGCTGTTAGTGAGCTTCGCAAAGCGATAAAAAATCAATGGGTTGGCATATCAACCATCTTAACTTTAATTAAAATAAAAATATTACAACACAACTATTCAAAATATATGTATATGCAAACAAAGATCATTACCTGTTTATTAATCTTTATTACATTAAAAACAACAGCGCAACAAAATAATTCTTTTAATGGAATAGATGTAAACATGGACAATCTATATCGTTTGTCCAACGCAAAATCCCGTTCCATAAGTCCTGAGAATTTCACCGGAGCTAAAGGAGAAGGGGGAAAAGCTACCACTGGCACGGGGGCTAATGCAGCAAGAGAATTAGGGAAGGGATGGAAGATAAGCCCAAGTGTAGTTATCAAATCAAAAACAACTTTTACACTTGCAGAAATTGCTGATGCGGGTTGCATAAAACATATCTGGATGACACCCACCGGTAACTGGCGAAATGAAATCCTGAGAATTTATTGGGATGATGAAACATCACCATCTGTTGAAGTGCCTGTGGGTGATTTTTTTTGTATGGGCTGGGGGCAATATGCACCATTGCAATCGTTAGCAGTAGCGGTTAACCCGGGCAGTGCATTTAATTGTTACTGGACAATGCCTTTTCGCAAAAAGTGTAAAATAACCATGGAGAATATTGCAGACAAGGATATGGTGTTGTATTACCAGGTTGATTATATATTAACAGATGTACCGGCAGATGCTGCCTACTTCCATGCCCAGTTTCGCAGGTCAAATCCAGTTCAGTATAAACAAAATTATGTGCTGGCTGATAACATAAAAGGCAGGGGACAATACGTAGGAACTTATATGGCATATGGTTCGCAACGTAATGGATGGTGGGGAGAAGGCGAGATAAAATTTTATATAGACGGAGATACCGAATATCCTACTATCTGCGGCACAGGTACTGAAGATTATTTTTGCGGCTCTTATGATTTTACTACAAAAACCAAATCGGCAAATGGCGTTGAAACATCAGCTTATACAGCGTTCTGCACTCCTTATAGTGGCCTTCCGCAAATCATTGGAGGCGACGGACATTATAATATAGCGCAAAGATTTGGCTTATATCGTTGGCATATAACAGATCCTGTACGGTTCGAAAATAATTTAAGAGTAACCATACAGGATTTAGGCTGGCATTCGGATGGCCGGTATCTACCTTTGCAGGATGACATTGCATCAGTTGTATATTGGTATCAAACAGAACCTCATGCTCCTTTTCCACCGTTTCCTTCAAAAGATGAGCTTGAGTGAATTAGAAGCAGAACCTATTCAATGGAATTTTTTATATAAAACATCATCTCCTTTCGCTCTGCGGGTTACGCCTCCATGCTGTGTTTCCGTTAATGCTTAATGACGGTTATCTCTGCTCTCCGGTTTTTCCATTGATGCACTTTGTCCACTGGGTTGCTTGCCCCATAATAAGAAGTAGCAATACGTGTTGCTGCAATATTATAACTCAAAAAATAGTTACGGGTTACAATCGCACGATCGGCAGATATCTTGATGTTCCTGGCCTCCGTTCCCTGCATATCAGCATACCCGCTTATACTAATGGTAAGTGTTTTATCAGCTTGTAATATTTTCATTATCCTGTTCAGTGCTCCAAAAGCCTGACCTACCAGTTCAGACCGGTCAAATTCAAAATATATCCTGTAGGTGACTGAATCGGCAGACATAGTTGCTACATCTGCACCCTGCAACAGGGGAAATGGGCAACCGTCATTTTCAATGCTTCCTTTTATTTGAGGGCATTTATCATATTTATCGGGTATGCCATCACCATCGGAATCGGTCGACGAACTCTTTGCTGATGCGTTTGTTTTGTTTTTATCTGCAGAGGATAAAGCGTCGTTTAAAACTTCATCCTTGCGATTTTTATGCTTTTTCTGCCTCGTACCCGTTAAATCGTGCGCAAAACTTGCAGAATAAAACATAAAATTACCGGTGACATTCCGCTCCAATGCTTGCCTCATTTGGCCCTGGAGTATAATAATGCTTCCCGAATTAAAACGAAAAGCAACCCCTGCTCCAAGCGGGGCGTAAAATGCCGGCTGATATCCAAAAGATCCGCCACCTATACCGGCAGTTAGAAATGGATTTACTTTGGCGTCGCGGGCAAAGGCTTTTAAATGGATCAATACTTCTGAGTTCACGGTGATGCCATCTTGGCCAGTACTATCACTCTTTACAAACCTGGCTGGCAAATGGGAATACACCAGGCCGAGGTTGCAGGAAAGATCAAGATGGGAAGCCAGGGGTTCCCAGTAAGCGAACTGCACGCCAAGACTGGGTTTCGGCGCCGCAGCATATTTTAAATCATTTTGAAAGTTGAAATTTGACATGCTGACTCCGTAGGAAAACATGCCCCGCTTATTAACAGGCGCTTCCTGTGCATATAAAGCAGGTATACAGAAGTAAAGACATAAAGCTGCGAGGCCCCTGGTAACGTTCATAGATACGGAATTATAAGCTTAGAACGTATAACCGCCGGCGATATTATACTGTAGCGCACCTTAATGGCGGCAATAATAACAGCCAGCATTGTTTCAGCTATAGAGAGTATCTTTTCTAAAAGGAGTGGCATTCGGCCTTATAGAACGGACGGGTAAACTACATCTGTTTTGGAATCAATTGGCAGGTGCGCATGATAGCGCCACCCAAAGTTTTAGCATGAGCCGCATTAAAAGTAGGAAACGCGAAACTACCCCAACACAACAAAACTTTCTTAACATAAAAGCCCGCATCACTGCAGGCTTAATAATTTTAATTCCAGGGTTGATCTTGC
>CBIGQT010000013.1:0-15078 GCA_966191655.1 uncultured Ginsengibacter sp. | reverse complement strand
AGGAGCATGATCCTTCTTTTAAACAACAGGAACCGGCGCCAAGGTACAATGCAAGAGATACGGCCGTTTTTTATGCATTACTTTTTAAAGCAAAAGTTTTAATGGGCAGTGCCACACCTTCCGTTGAAAGTTACTACAATGCCTTAAAAAATAAATACGCTTTAGTACATCTTTACGAAAGATATGGAGGTATAAAATTGCCGGAGATAAAAATTATCGATACGCGGACAGTTGCTGCTTCTAAAAAAGACAAAGTGATGATTTCTCCGCAACTAAAGGCTGCCATTGAAAATGCTGTAAACAATGACAGGCAGGTAATTCTTTTTCAAAACAGGAGAGGATATGCACCATTTTTAATTTGTGGTACTTGCGGCTTTATTCCACGTTGTGAGAATTGTGATGTTACACTAACCCTTCATAAATTTTCGCATAAACTGCACTGTCACTATTGTGGAAATACTTATCCGAAACTTGCCGCTTGCCCGGCGTGTGGAAGTGTAAATTGGATTGAAAAAAATTTTGGCACTGAAAAAATCGAAGAAGAGCTTACGGAAGATTTTCCAAATAACAGGATTGCACGCATGGACGTAGATGCCGTTAAAGGAAAAAATGCGCATGATACTTTAATTAAATTATTTGAGCAACATCGAATTGATATTCTTGCGGGCACCCAAATGGTTGTTAAGGGACTTGATTTTGAAAAGGTTAGCCTCGTTGGTATTTTAGATGCCGACGGCCTATTGAGCTTTGCTGACTTCAGGGTGAATGAGCGTGCATTTCAATTAATGGAGCAGGTGAGCGGAAGAGCCGGCCGCAAAACGGAGCAGGGTCTTGTTTTGATACAGGCGTCAAAAATCAATCATCCTGTTTTATTGTTTTTGCAGGAACACGATTATGAAAAATTTTATGAAAATGAAATTGCCATGAGGAAACAATTTTTTTATCCGCCTTTCAGCAGGTTAATCCGATTAACATTGAAACATAAAATAAAGGAAACAGTTTTTGATGCAGCTGAAGTTTTGAATAGTTCATTAAAAAAACATTTTGATTATATTGTCGGTCCGGCCGCGCCTGTGGTTAACAGAATCCGAAGTTTATATTTAATGGAAATTTTAATTAAACTGCCGAAAGATTCGGCACATATCCAGGTTCAAAAAAAAGTAATCAATAATAGTATCGATCTTCTAAAAGCTGATAAAAGATTTAGAAGCGTGGTTATAATTCCTGATGTCGACCCTGTTTAAGAACCTTTTAATTTAATAGTTTATACCAATTTTAACCAATGCAAATTTTTAAAAATCATTCTCTTAAAAATTATAACACATTTGGCATTGAATCGTATGCAAAATTTTTTGCTGCATTTAGCTCTTTTAATGACTTGCAAAATATTATTAATGATGCCGAATATAAATATGAACCAAAATTTATTTTAGGTGGAGGAAGCAATATACTTTTTACAAAAAATTTTGATGGTCTTGTTTTAAAAAATGAGATTGGTGGAATTGAAACAATTCATGAAGAAGAAAAATATGTTTATGTAAAAGCAGGAGCCGGTGTAAACTGGCACCAATTTGTGTTGCATTGTATTCATAAAAATTTTGCAGGCGTAGAAAACCTTTCATTAATTCCCGGTAATGTAGGTGCATCACCTATGCAAAATATCGGCGCTTATGGCGCAGAATTAAAGGACGTTTTTTATTCATTGGAAGCTTATCATTATGTAGAAAATAAAATAGTAAATTTTACTTTGAACGATTGCGAATTTGGTTATAGAGAAAGTGTTTTTAAAAAGAAATTTAAAAATCAATTTGCCATTTTAAATGTTGTTTTCAGGTTAAATAAAATTCCCCACTTCAATATTTCTTATGGTGCTATAGAAAATGAATTGAAGAAAATGCATATTGAGCAGTTAAGCATCAAAGCCATATCTGATGCGGTTATTAATATTCGCACTTCAAAATTACCTGATCCTGAATTAATTGGTAATGCAGGAAGCTTTTTTAAAAATCCAGAAATTAATAGTGACGAATGGCACGAATTAGCCCGAATTCATGCTGATGTTCCCTCCTATAAAATTAATAATGACAAATTTAAAATTCCGGCAGGCTGGCTTATCGAACAATGTGGATGGAAAGGTTATCGTAAAGGAGATGCAGGCTGCTATGATAAGCAAGCGTTGGTGTTAGTAAATTACGGGCATGCAACAGGAAATGAAATTTACCGTTTAAGTGAAGAAATAAAAATTTCGGTAAAAGAAAAATTTGGCGTTACGCTAGAAACTGAAGTAAATATTAACTAAGATCATGCAGCGTTACTAATTTTTTATTAGTCATATCTAAAAACTGTAATATGAGAAAACTTTTACTCCTTGTATTTATTGCCACAATTGCTTCACAACTTTTTGCCCAGGATAAAATTTATAAATTAAAGGGCCCTGCCATTAATGCTAAAGTAATTGAAGTGGGTATTGATGAAATTAAGTACAAACTTTATGATAACCCGGATGGGCCGGTTTATGTGGTAGAGAAATCATCTTTAAACCGGATTGAATTTGCAAATGGCAGCGTAGAAAAATATAAGGTTAGTTTTAAAGATCCTGCTAATTATGAAGGCCAGTTAACCAAAGGAATTAAAATAAACTTTTTGTCTCCCTTGCTTGGATACACGCAGGTATATTTTGAAAAATCAATATCTCCTTTAAAAGCATACGAATTATCTGCAGGCATTATAGGAGCCGGCAAAAATTACCAGATAGATGAGTACTATTTCAATGGCACAACTGAAGTTTATAAAAGAGATGCTTTTGGAGGTTTCCTGGAAGCGGGATATAAATTCAATAAGCTCCCCGATTTTATGCGAAGGGACACCAGGATGACACATATTATGCAAGGTACCTACGTGAAGCCTACTGCCACCTTTGGTGTGTATGGCGATAATGCTTTGGATTATAAAACAGGTAGTCCCGTCCTGGAAAGAAGAACTAATGTCTTTGGCGCCATTATAATAAATTTAGGCCATCAATGGGTGTTTGGCGATAAGTTTTTGGTGGATATATTTTATGGGCTGGGCTATGCTTTTGATAATACCAAAACTCCTGATGATAATTATTATTATAATGAAATATACAACCACTTTGTTATTCAAAAAGCGGGGCCTGGAGCCAATCTTGGGATGAGTGGTGGCATAAAGGTGGGACTACTAATAAAATAACGATTGCCTGATTACAAAAAGGCCGGAAAATTTTCCGGCCTTTTTGTAAGTGCCTATTTTGATATGTAAAAATTGTAATCTTCCGCCTTAGAAATCACGCCATCAATCTTTAAAGATTCAATCGGGTTTACACATTGTACCTTTCCTGTTCCGCACGGCATAGAAGTTTTCTCGCTTACGATATCGCTTATCCTTATTGCCCTGTTTATAGAGGGAAAAAAAAATATCCAATCATAATTTACGCTTATAGAAAAATTCCCAACATGATAGGGAAAGCTTAATGTATCGTCATGTAATTTAATTCTGAAAGAAGATTTATCATCAAAAAAAGCTGTATCAATTAAAGCTGTAAAATTGGTGTTTTTAGCATATTTTCTAATGATAATTGTATCTGTTTCAAGTGAATCATAACTAATAAAATTTGGTGAAATATTCTCGTCTATACAATCGCACTTTCCACAAGAGGTAAAGCAAAATATGGCTAATAGTATTGGAGCAAGCTTAAAAACCACATGCATTGTCAGTTTTATTTTTATATAAGTATAATAGCTATTTAAAATCTTCATCATCCAATTCCTCATCCCTGAAAGACTGTGGACTCAGGTTGAGCATGCTTCCCATTAAATCTTTAAATTCTATTTTCCCTTCTACAACCTTTTTACTTATTAAAGAGTAAGAAGAAAGGCCATGCAAAACAAATTCCATTAACAATGCATTTTCTTTAGCATTAGCGGCTGGAAAATGTTTTTTTACAATTCCAAACAATCCATCCACTTTATATAACAACTGAATTTTTTCTTCATCTTTTATTCCGAAAAAAAGATTTAAATGATTCCCTGAATCAAACCAGCGGATAATTGCTTTATATGGATTTTCATCAGGCATATTGTCTTTTGTTCTTCTCTTTTTAAATGTTTCGGGATTAGGAAAATACACGGCAAATTGCGTTCGAATAGCTTTTTCCATCAGGTTATAAGCAACCTGGTACGGGCCTTCCTGTTCCCCTTCGTATACGAGTTCAATTTTACCCGTTATAGAAGGAATGATGCCAACCAAATCACTAATCCAAATCTGTGTTTCTTTTTCTTTATTCATAATTGCCCGTCGCTCGGCAGAGCTTACTGCGTTTTCATAAGCAGCGATAGTAAGCCTCGCCGATACGCCACTTTTTTTGTCAACATATTCACTGGCTCGTGCTTCAAAAGATACCTGTTCGATTAAACGTTTTACAAGATCACTTACCTGTATTCTTTTTAACTGATCTTCGTGTATGCCTGCTTCCTGCTCCGTTATAGATAAAGAAGTTTCAATAGTTATGGGATAGTGGGTTAATATCTGGCTTTCGATTCTGTCTTTAAGTGGCGTTACAATAGCGCCTCTGTTCGTGTAGTCTTCAGGGTTAGCCGTAAACACAAACATAATATCTAAAGGCAACCTTAATTTAAAACCTCTTATTTGTAGATCGCCTTCTTCCAAAATATTAAATAACGAAACCTGTATACGGGCCTGCAGATCCGGCAACTCATTTATAACAAAAATACCGCGGTTACTTCTTGGGATAATACCATAATGAATTACTCTTTCATCAGCATAACTTAGTTTTAAGTTAGCAGCTTTTATAGGATCAATATCTCCAATAAGGTCTGCAACGCTTACATCGGGCGTAGCCAGCTTCTCCCCGTAACGTTTGCTGCGATGCATCCACTCAATGGGCGTATCATCCCCTTTTTCTGCAATCAGGTCTTTCGCAAATTTGCTTAATGGTTTAAAAGGGTCATCGTTTACTTCGCTACCTTGTATAACCGGAATATATTCATCGAGCAAGTCTGTCATTTGCCTTGCCATGCGGGTTTTAGCCTGGCCTCGTAATCCCAAAAACAAAATATTATGTCTTGATAACAATGCTCTTTCCGTATCAGGAATTACAGAATCTTCATAACCAATAATGCCGGGAAATGTAATTTCTTTTTTACTTATTTTCTTAATAAGATTTTCACGCAGTTCTTCTTTTATGCTTCTCGATTTGTAGCTGCTGTCTTTTAGTTCGCCTAAAGTTTTTATGTTTTGTATGTTCATTTAGTATTTTTGAAATTTATAATTTGAACTATAGATGGAAGGCTCATTAGAATTTAATAGACCGTCTTTCTTTTTCCGCTCTCAAAATCTTTGAAAATAAATGCGCCTAACCTGTCAAGCGATGCAAAAAATGCTTTACCATTATTGGTCTCGGTAAACTCTGTAACAAACCTTTGCAGATACGGATCGCTTGCTATCATAAATGTTGTGATAGGAATTTTTATTTTTTTACATTGGGCTGCAAGATTCATACAACGGTTTAATATTCTTCTGTCAACCCCAAAACTATTTTTATAATATCGCTTTCCAATTTTTAAGCAGGTGGGCTTGCCATCGGTTATCATAAAAATTTGCTTGTTAGGATTTTTTCTTTTTCTTAAAAGATCCATTGCCAGTTGTAAACCGGCAACTGTGTTAGTATGGTAAGGTCCAACCTGAAGGTAAGGCAAATCTTTAATTTCAACTGTCCACGCATCATTTCCAAAAACTACAATATCTAACGTATCTTTTGGATATTTGGTTGTAATTAATTCACTTAATGCCATAGCAACTTTTTTTGCAGGTGTTATCCTGTCTTCACCATACAATATCATGCTATGCGAAATGTCAATCATTAATACGGTAGATGTTTGTGCTTTGAAATCTGTTTCACGAATTTCAAGATCATCCTCATGCATAGTGAAACTATCAATACCGTGATTGATTTGAGCGTTACGGATTGATTCTGTAAAATCAATTTGCTCCAATGTGTCTCCAAATTGAAAAGGTCGCGTTTCAGGATTTATCTCGTCACCACCTCCGGGTTTAAATGTGTTGTGATTTCCCTGCTTGGTTTTTTTCAATTTCCCAAAAATCTCTTCCAAACTTTTTTTGCGGATTCCCTGTTCAGTTTTAGGTGTAATTTTTATTTCCCCGTTTTTCCGGTTCTCATCAATGTAACCCTTATCTTTTAGTTCATCTATAAAATCTCCCATTCCATATTCATCATCGGTAAGTTTGTATTCTTTATCAAGTTCTGTTAACCAACTTAATGCTTCAGCGACATCGCCACTTGTATAAGTAAGCAACTGCATAAAGATGTCCAGCAATTTTTCAAACGAAGATTTACTATTTTCATTTGGATCGTATTTGGAAAAATTATGTCCCCGCATAACAAATTATTTTAATTGATAGAAGCAGCAATTTCAAATTGATTTGAAAGTGATACTTGAAAAATAAGCTAATTAAAAAGTTTACCCCAGGTAGCTAAGTATAAACGTTGTTTTGTATAATGAAGACGCAGAACCTTAGGATACATAAATTAATTCTATAGCAAATTACTTAACAATTTATCTTAATCTTTAGTTCAATTGTTAAATTAAAAAATCCCGGTTTACCTTTTATTGCATGAAGGTAATACCGGGATTTTAATTTAATTAAAAAAAATTATTGCGTTTTATCATTCACCGGCTTTTCTTTTTTTGGCGCCGGAATATTATTTATTACCGGGTTTTTAGTTTCCGGATTTAGCTCAGGATTGGTTTTAAAATATTGTTCCATACCCTGTAACTGCTGTAATAACTGTTGAACAATTTGATTTTCGTACGCAAGAGCCTGTTGTTTATTTTCATCGAGGCTGTTGAAATAAGCTACCTGCTGCTCCAAATCTTTACGTAAAGCATCAGATACCTTCTTTGCCAAAACGGTATCACCTGCTTTATAAGCGGCTAATAAAAACTGGCCCGAAATCTGGTCCTGTTGCTGCCTGCGGGATACAAGCCCATAAGGAAAGTTTTCCTGCAATAACATCTTGTCACATTTTTCAAGCATTTTTTTTGCGTCATCTTTTCTATCGTGATCTGCCAGATTCATTCCAACCTGTGCATATTGCATTCTTATTGTATTTAAATGACGGCGGTTTTCTTCATCATAATATACACCTTTCACATTGGCATTGCCAAAGGCAAATTTCTTCATCATAACGTCATAAGCCCAGTCGCGGTTTACTTCACTGTTTTTTACCGGAACAAATCTATAAGTTAAGCCATCTGTTCTTAAATAATTTTGAAAGCCTAATTCATCGTAGGGTGAAGTAAAATAAATTGGCCTTTTCCATTTATTGGCAGCCATAATATTTAATATGGCGCTTTCATTTTTACCTAAAGCATTTTTAGGAATATCAAAATCAACTTCGCTCACTACACTATCTCCGGCATTAACCGTTCCGTTTTGTCTTACAAGATTAGTATCAACCGGGATTTCTACTTTTTTAGTTGGATAAATATTCAGGTATTCATCTCCATTCTGAGCCATGCGATTCGGATCATTGCTTCCTGCATAATCTTTCATCATTGCATATAGATCCATTGGTTTCGACTGATCTACCTTTGATCCCGGAGCATCAGGATAATAATAGATAGCATCTCTTGTACTTCCTATTATCTGGTCGGGTGTCCAGATAACATCTATAGGATCACTTTGGTTTACTTTATAACGTAACTGGTTGAGATACCAGTCAGTTCCCATAAGGCTTGAATTAATTACCCGGATATCCCTTCGTATTCCCTGCACTTCCTGCGCATACCAAAGCGGGTAAGTGTCGTTATCACCAAAGGTTATCAAAATTGCATTGGGTGCGCAACTTTCCAAATAATCAATAGCAATATCTCTCGCAAGTGTTTTATGACTTCTGTCATGGTCGTTCCATTCCTGGCTGCCCATTAGTACAGGAACTGCAAGCATGCAAAGTCCTGCAGAGGCATAGTTCGCAATCTTATTATCGGTAAATTTTTCAAATAATTCTTTTACATACATTACCCCAAACCCTATCCAGATTGCAAAAGCATAAAAAGAACCTACATAAGCATAGTCCCTTTCACGTGGCTGATTGCCTGCCTGATTGAGGTATACAACAATGGCAATGCCGGTGAAGAAGAATAACAAACTTACAATGAGCGTATCCTGCTTATCTTTTTTATATTGATAGATAAGGCCAAGAATTCCTAAAAGAAGTGGAAGGCAAAAAAGGGTATTGTGCGCTTTATTGTGCTTAATACTATCGGGCATTTTACTTTGATCACCTAGCCTTGCATTATCCCAAAACGGAATTCCGGTAAGCCAGTTTCCATCTCTTACATTGCCCATATCTATTCCCTGAATGTCATTTTGCTTTCCTGCAAAATTCCACATAAAATATCGCAGATACATCCAGTTAAGCTGGTAGCCAAAGAAAAAAGCAAAATTATCACCCACAGTTGGTTTATCACTATAAGCACCAGTCTTCTGATCTTTATTTATACCCGCAAAGTTTGCATAATAATCAGCATGCCCCTGGTCGTTTGTGTTATCCCACATTCTTGGAAAAAAATGCCGGTCTTCATCATGATAAGTTACGGTTTGTTTCTTACCCAGATCTTCATATTTCGTTTTCCCCTTAACCATATAAGATTGTGTGGCATAATCTGGAGTGTATTGATCTCCCTGTACATTGCCTGCGGTAAAATCCTGTCCATATAAAATAGGCCAATCGCCGTATTGCTCGCGGCTCAGATAGCCAACAAGACTCACAGGATTATCAACATTAAACATGTCAACCGCTGGGTCAGCAAGAGAACGTATGAGTGTTGTATAATAAGTAGAAAAACCTAATAATACAAAAGCGAAACTCCACATGGCAAGCTTTAAAAAATTCCAGTTCTTTTTTGCGGCAAGCCGTAACATAAAAAAGATAATAACAGCAAGCATTACAAAAAAGAAAGAGAAACCACTAAAGAATGGGAGATTCAAAGTATTTCTGAAAAAAATATCGAACTGGCCTGCAAATTTAATAGACCATTGTATCATGGGAACCTGCACAATTCCTGTTATAAGACATGCAATAACAAAAGCCCAGAAAGTTTTCCAGTTGGTGGTTTGGTAACGTTTAAAATAATATACCATTACAATAGCCGGGATGGTAAGAATAGGAAGCAAATGCACACCCACAGCAAGTCCTACCAAATAAAAAATTAATATCAGCCACCTGTCTGCTCTGGTAAAATGCCCTTTAATGCCTTGTAATTCTTCTTCTGTAACATTCTGTTCCCATTTGAGAACTGCCCAAAAAACTATAGCTGTAAAAAAAGAGGAACTTGCATAAACTTCAGATTCAACAGCGCTATACCAGAATGAATCACTGAATGTATAAGCCAATGCACCAACAGCACCGGCAGCCATAATAGAAAAAATCTGTCCTTTTGTAAGTGGATTTGGATTATTTTTTTCAAGAATTTTTCTTGCAAAGTGAGTAATAGTCCAGAATAAAAATAAAATAGTAAAGCCGCTCATTAAGGCGATCATACTATTTAATCCAAGTATTGCACTGCTGGGATTAGAAAAAGGAATCATGAAAAGCCTTCCTAATAAAATAAATAATGGCGCTCCCGGAGGATGGGGAATTTGAAGTTTATAGGCGCTGGAAGCAAATTCACCACAATCCCAAAAACTTCCGGTGGCTTCCATTGTCATTAAATAAACTGTACAAGCAATAATACAAATTGCCCATCCTGTAATGTTGTTGATTTTTTTAAAGCTCATAGCGGGGTTTTATATAAACAGGGGCAAATATAAAACTATGGATGGTACAATTGTAATGGCTTATATATTTTTATACAAAGGAATGTTAATATTAAGCAATGTTTGATGTACGATGTAAGAAGTACGATGTTATACAAAAACAATGGGAATGGAATCAGGTATTTCTCCAACACTATACATCAAACATCGTACATCGTGCCTATTTTTGGCTCATGAAAAAAGCTTTTCTTCAACTGCATATTGCAGTAGTTTTGGCGGGATTCACTGCTATTTTGGGAAAGCTTATTAACTTAAATGAAGGAATTTTAGTTTGGTACCGGATGCTGTTTAGTGCAGCGGCGCTTGGTTTAATATTATTTTTTAGAAAAGAATTTACAAGCCTTTCACTTACAAATACAATAAAGCTTTTTGGTGTGGGTGCCATTGTTGCACTGCACTGGGTCAGTTTTTATGGGAGTATAAAATATTCAAATGTTTCTGTTTCGGTAACATGTCTTTCGGCCATTGGTTTTTTTACATCTTTTCTTGAACCTATTATTATGAGGAGAAGAATTGATATTGTAGAAGTGTTGCTTGGAATGCTTGCCATCATAGGCATTTACCTAATATTTAATTTTTATCCGGAATATAAAACAGGGATTATTTTTGGGATAATCTCTGCTTTATTTGCGTGTCTTTTTCCGATTTTTAATAAATCATTGCTGAGAGAATTTTCGGCTAAAATAGTAACGTTGTATGAAATGACCGGAGGTTTCATTGCGCTCTGTTTTATCATTCCTTTTTATCTCCACTTTTTTCCTGCAAGCTATTTTATTCCTACTGCCGCCGATTTTTTTTGGTTATTAATTTTATCATTGTTCTGTACAGTATTTGCTTTTATTTTAAGTTTAAATGCGTTGAAATACATTTCAGCTTTTACAGTAAATCTTACTTACAATTTTGAGCCTGTATATTCTATTATTCTCGCCTTTATAATTTTTAAAGAAAATAAATTTCTGGGGCGGGGTTTCTATTTTGGTTTCGGCCTTATTCTGCTCGCAATTTCACTACAGATGGCGAGAGTCTGGAAAGAAAGAAAATTACCAAAGAAAACTTAATACAAATATTAAGGCAGAAATTTAATTGTATGCGAGAGCTTTGCAAAAGCTCTGAACATCTCGCTCACACCGCAATATTTATCCTGGGAGAGCGCCACTGCCCGCTCCATTTTTGATTGATCTTTTTCATCCACCTTTATTGAATAGGTAACAATTACTTCTTCATAAGTTTTCGGTTCGGTTTCAGTAAGATGGGCATGCACATTGATCGAGAATTCTGAAAAGTTAACTTTCATTTTATTCAAAATAGCTACAACATCTACGCCGGTGCATCCTGCCAGAGAAACGAGCATTAAAATTTTGGGGCTTGAGCCAAGGTCGTTCCCTCCATTTTCTTTGCTTAAATCAATAGTAATGTTGTGTGACCTTATGGCGGTGGTAAAAGCCATTCCGCCCTCGAATATAGAATTAATTGTGTTTGTTGCCATTATTCTTTTGTAATTATATTAATCAGATTTGACAACTTTTAAAAAGTTGTCAAATCAATTTCTATTTATATTTTCGCCTTAACGGCTGCGGAGATTTGCTGTGCATTCATAGCGCCCGATTGACGCCATAATACTTTGCCTTTTTTAAAAAGTATTAGCGTCGGTACACCCTGTATATTAAACTCGCTTGCGGTGGGCTGGTTTTTATCAATATCAACTTTTATCACTCTTATGTTTTCTTTATTATTTTGGGCAAACCGCTGCAATTCAGGAGCCATCATCTTACAAGGGCCGCACCAGGTTGCATGAAAATCAACCAAAACCGGCTTATCATCATTAATTATTTTACTGAATGTTTCCATATTTAATTTTTGCTTTTATAATACATAAAGCATGCCTATGCTTTTTTAGGTAAAACAGTGCTTAAATGTCAGTTTCTTCATCAAATAAAAAAAGTATCTTAATTATTTTTCAGGTAACTATTTCTTTGTTACCTTTGCCGTCCGAAAAAAAGATCATTATGGCCAGAGTATGTCAGGTTACAGGAAAAAGACCCATTACCGGGAACACTGTTTCGCATTCAAATATAAAAACACGAAGGAGATTTTTACCTAATCTTCAGAAGAAAAGATATTTTCTTGCAGAAGAAGATAAGTGGATTACTTTAAAATTATCTTCTGAAGCAATTCGTACTATTAATAAAAATGGTCTTTTTAATGTAGTAAAAGAAATGAGGGCAAACGGAGCCAAAATCTGATCAAAAAAATATTTAAATATTTGTTATGGCAAGAAAAGGAAACAGGGTACAGGTAATTTTAGAATGCACTGAGCATAAAACATCTGGTTTGCCCGGAACCAGCCGCTATATTACTAAAAAGAATAAAAAGAATACACCTGAAAGATTAGAGTTGAAAAAATTCAACCCGATTTTAAAGAAGGTAACGGTTCATAAAGAAATAAAATAATTAGCCAATTAGCTAATTCGATAGTTAGCCAATTGATTCTAGTTATCACATTAGCATATAATCACATTATCAAATTAATTACACATGGCAAAAGCAGCTAAAACCGCTATTAAAACAAAAGACCAGAAAGCGGCCGCGGAAGCAAAAAACTGGACAAAAGTAGTGCGCACAGTACGTAGCCCTAAATCCGGTTCTTACACTTTTAAAGAATCAATTGTTCATAAAGACAAGATTAAAGAACATTTAGCCAGCTAAATTAATTCTTCAAACCTCTTTAACTAAGGCTATCCGGCGTTCAATGCGGATAGCTTTATTTATTTTTACCCTTTATTTATTTTTATACCATGGGAATTTTTGATAAAATTTTTGGGAAAAAAGAACAGAAGGAAAGCCTTGACCAGGGTTTACAAAAAACAAAAGAAGGATTTTTTGATAAGCTTACAAAAGTTATAGCAGGTAAGAGCACAGTAGACGAAGAAGTGCTGGATGATCTTGAAAATGCATTGGTAAGTGCAGATGTAGGAGTTGATACAACTATTAAAATTATAGATGGCATTGAAAAACGGGTTGCAAAAGATAAATATATAAATACAACAGAGCTAAATAGAATTCTAAAAGAAGAAATACAATCAGTTCTTGTTGATTCACCTGTTGATACGTCTTATAAAAGTTATGAGCTACCATCAAAGCATAAGCCACACGTCATATTAATTGTAGGCGTAAATGGCGCCGGAAAAACTACAACTATTGGTAAACTTGCTCACAACTTTGCATTGAATGGCAAAAAAGTTTTGTTGGGTGCAGCTGACACTTTCAGGGCAGCCGCAGTTGAGCAGTTGGATATATGGAGCCAACGGGCAAAAGTGCCGATTGTGAAACACTCTATGGGAGCGGATCCCAGCGCTGTTGCATTTGATGCGGTACAAAGCGCTGTTGCAAAAGATATGGATGTTGTGCTGATTGATACAGCAGGAAGGCTTCATAATAAAATTCATTTAATGGATGAATTAAGTAAGATCAAGCGCTCGGTAAATAAAGCTTTTGAAGGATCTCCCCACGAAGTTTTGCTGGTGTTGGACGGAAGTACCGGCCAGAACGCAGTAGAGCAGGCGAGGCAATTTACTGCGGCCACGGATGTTACTGCGATTGCGATAACAAAACTTGATGGCACCGCAAAAGGTGGAGTAGTTTTAGCCATTGCGGACCAGTTTAAAATCCCGGTTAAGTTTATTGGCGTTGGTGAAAAAGCAACAGATCTTTTGGTATTTGATAAGAAAGAATTTGTAGATAGTTTATTTGAAGGAGTTAAAAGTTAAATAGGTTATTGGTTAAATAGTTAAATGGTCAATTCGAAAAAAAATGATCCGTGCAAATCTATGTAATCAGTGGCAAAAAAAATAAATGAAGACAAAACTTAAAAAAGATAAAGTAAATATTATAACCCTTGGTTGTAGTAAAAATATGGTTGACAGCGAAGTATTAAGCGGCCAGCTTGCTGCTGCCGATGTAAATGTATTGCATGAAAGTAAAAAGCTTGATCATAATATTGTTGTTGTAAATACTTGTGGATTTATTGATAAAGCAAAAGAAGAAAGTATTAATACCATTCTGGAACAGGTTGAATTAAAAAAACGCGGAAAGCTTGATAAAGTCTATGTTACAGGTTGCCTTAGCGAACGCTACAAACAAAATCTGGAAGATGAAATTCCCGAGGTCGATGCGTTTTTTGGGACAATGGAATTGCCATTTTTGCTTAAAAAATTCGATGTTGACTATAAGGCTGAATTGATAGGTGAACGCTTATTAAGCACACCTAACCATTACGCCTACCTGAAAATAAGCGAAGGCTGCAACCGGACGTGTGCATTTTGTGCTATTCCTTTAATGAGAGGAAAACATGTAAGCCGTTCCATCGAATCTTTGGTGGAAGAAGCAACGTTTTTGGTAAGCCGTGGTGTGAAAGAAATTATGCTGATAGCGCAGGAACTTACTTATTACGGTCTGGATATTTATAAGAAGCGGGAGCTGCCAAGGCTTTTACATGCGCTGGCGGATATAAAAGGACTGGAATGGATACGATTGCATTATGCATATCCGTCAAAATTTCCAATGGAAATAATTGATGCTATGAAGGAACGAGAGAATATTTGCAATTATCTCGATATGCCTTTGCAGCATGCCAGCAACAAAATGTTGAAGGCTATGAAACGGCAGATCACAAGAGAGGATATGGAAGATATTATCGGGGAAATAAAATATAAGATTCCGAAAATATGCCTGAGAACTACGCTGATAGCAGGTTTTCCGGGGGAAACACCTGATGATGTGGAAGAATTGAAAACTTTTTTAAAGAAGATTGAATTTGATAGGGTAGGTATCTTTACTTACTCTCATGAAGAAAATACTTCAGCCTACGACGTAATTGACGACGTTCCCGCAGAAGAAAAAGAAAGAAGAGCGCAGGAAATTATGGAAGTGCAACAGGAAATTTCTTTTCAAAAAAATGAAGAAAAAATTGGAAAGACCTTTAAAGTTATTATTGATGAACCTGCCTGGCCGGTAGGCAGGAAAGAAGCAGGCAAGTATCTTGGCCGCACAGAATTTGATAGCGTGGAAGTAGATAACGAAGTAATTGTTCATTCTAAAACAAAATTGCTTCCCGGTGATTTTGTGAATGTGAAAATCAACAGTGCTTTCGATTACGACCTTGAAGGCTAAGTTGTAGAATAGAACATTTATTTAATCATA
>CBIGQT010000012.1:0-15144 GCA_966191655.1 uncultured Ginsengibacter sp. | reverse complement strand
AGGCGTCGTAATTTAGATTTGATGGAACGGTCATTGGTTGTGGATTACCGCCGCCAGGATCCCCGGGCAATCCTACTTCCACAGTCATCAATTTCCCAATACGTCCGTTACGCACAAGTTCACACGCTCTTTTGAATTGCGGCCACGGATCAATAGAACGCTGCTGGCTACCCATCTGCAAAATGCGTCCGCTTTTTTTTACAGTGTCACTTAATATTCTTCCTTCTTCAATTGTAAGTGATGCCGGTTTTTGTAAGTAAACATCTTTACCGGCATTTACTGCATGAACGCCAACAACGGCGTGGTGATGATCCGGCAAACTAATGTGCACCGCGTCTATATCTTTATTTTGAAGAACCTCATTATAATCATAATATACTTTAATATTCCAATCACCTGTAAGACCGCCGTTTTCTTTTGAGGCTTTTATATAATTCTTTTTAACAGCTTCCGGTCCGGCATCAGCTCTGTTTTTATCCAGATCGCAGACGGCAATTATTCTCGCACCATTATAACGTGCTATAGAAGTCATGTCATGACTGGTTGAAATTCTTCCACATCCGATGGATGCGATATTAATTCTGTTGCCCGGAGCATTTTTGCCAAACACACTTGCGGGAACAATTGTTGGAAAATTGCTTAGCAGTAAGGAACCACCGGCTGTCTTTGTGGTTGATTCAATAAATTTTCTTCTTGTAATTCCTTTTTTATTTTTCATTTTTAAAAAATTTTAAATGAAAGAACTAATTGTTTTTTATAATGTCAACTTTCACGTTTAGTGGAGGCTGATAAAAATGTTTTTTTCGGCGGTACTGTCAACCTGCCGAATTTTGTACATGTCATTTTTAATTTTCCTTCGTTTCCAGTGGCCCGAGATAAGATGGACTTTCACCACCAAAATCAAGCACCATCTTTTGCAAAACAACAGCAGGACTTATCATCCAATACTGTATTATATGTTTACCTGGTTTAAAAATTGCGTGTTCAGTTGATTTAATAATGATATTATTTGAAACCCATCCACCCCACGTTCTTACGTTATTATCATCTTTATTAAGAGAAATAATTTGCGGTTGTTCATCATCAATGGAAATGGCAAATTGTAATCCCAAACTATCGTTATGAAAATTTAAAGTAGGAGAAAAGTATGCGTTGAGTTTCACTGCTCCGGTATCGTAAACATATATTTCATATTGCAGGTATGGATTACCGTTAGTGAATGCTTTCATACCAGCAGTTACAGGAAACGTTGTAGTACCATCGCCGTCTCTGCCAATACCGGGAATTACTTTCCATTGTATATTGTTTGAAGGGAATGCTTTTGTATAATGCCAGGCTTCGATGGAAACATAACCATCCAGTTCATAAAAAATGTTCCCGATAGCATTTTTAGGAATTAAATCTTTTGCTGACTTCGTTTCTAAAACTTCACCGGGTATTTTTTCATTTTCGTTATTCGTAACATATTTTACTTCAGGCATTTTATTTACGGGTGGTTGCTGCCAATAAGTGTAACCAATATGTGTTTGGTCCATCATGTGATTCCATTGGCCATTGGCCATTGTATTGTATTCAATAGTGAGCAAAGAATCTTCTTTATAAAAATATTTTGCATAATTAGCATGATCGTTTGCCGCTGTACTATTCTGCGCAGCATAATATTTATTTTTAGCAATCTCCGCATATAAATTATACAGGTTGGTAAAAGCTTTTACAGGATGAAGTACGAGTTGAAAAAAAGCATCTTTATATTCCTGCGGCAATGAATCATTAATCTTTTCAGCCACTCGTTGGAGATCGTTCCATTCTTTTAATACTTTGTCTGATTCGTTATATTGTTCATACGTTGAAAAATTGTAAGTATTAGCATCAAGTAATTCAGGTTTTCTTCTTGAGGCATACTGAGAATATTTTTGAAGAATGTTTCCAATCTCTTTTGCGTATGGCTTTCCGAATTGCCCGCCTGCCCATTGTGTATAATAGCCATTGAGATTATCAGGACCATATTTATTTGGGTTCCAGGCATAATCTAAAAAGAATGAAATAGGAAATTCCATTGGCTTTAAATCGCCAACATTTACCACCCAAATCCTGTCAACGCCATAAGCATAAGCCAAATGCATTTGTTCCCATACTCTCGCAATATTATTGGTGTTGATCCATTTGTAATTTCGTGGTCCGCCTACATAATCAAAATGATAATAAATGCCGTACCCACCGCTTCTTGGTTTATCTGTTAACTCCTGTCTGCCGACAGGCAGGCTTGGAAGTTTGCGAATATTACCCCAGTTATCATCGCAAAGTAGCAGGGTAACGTCATCGGGTACACGCATTCCCTTATCATAGTAATCCTGCACTTCTTTATACAAAGCCCAATCCTGCGGCGTTTCAGAAGCGGGTTTGCCCGTGACTTGTTCAATTATTTTTCGTTGGTCAGCCACAATATTTTCAAGTAATGCAGTAGCTGTTCCTTGCGTCATTGGTTTATCTCCATCGCCACGCATGCCAATAGTTACAATGCTTTCATGGTGATCCATGTTTTCAATTCCTTTCTTCCAGAATGAATCCAGCACTACTTTGTTGCTATCGTAATTCCACTGTCCTTTACCATATCGCTTCCATTCCTGTTGCGCTCTCAACATAGGTTCGTGATGAGAAGTGCCCATAACGATTCCCCATTTATTGGCAAGAATTGGATTCAGGGTATCATCATCATTAAATGCATTTCCCCACATGGCAGGCCAGAGATAATTTGCCTTTAACCTTAATAAAAGCTCAAATATTTTTTCATATACGAGATGATTTACACCTCCGAATTTTTCTTTCGTCCATCCGGAAAATGCGGGCGCCTCATCATTAATAAATATACCGCGATACTTTACCAACGGGCTATCGTGCACGAAAATATTTTTGGTAACATAGATTTCTTTTTTCTTTTTTACGGGAACATCTGCCCACCAGTACCAGGGCGAAACACCCATTTGCTTTGACAATTCAAGCGCTCCGTAAGCAGTGCCTCTTTTATCACTGCCTGCTATCACCAATGCGTTATCAATTCCCTTAAAGGGATGCTGAACAATTTGAATCTGGTAGGCCTCCCATTTACCATTTAAGCTATCCCCATTAATTTTTTTTGATTGAATTAATTGCTTTACCAGTGTTGATTGCGCAATGGTTCCAATAATAATTATGTTTTTTTCTGAAGAAGAAATTGCATGAATTATTGCCGGCTTTTTGCCGGAAATTTTTTCAATATCACCTTGCAAAAGTGAAACTGTTTTTTGCACCAGCCAATTGTCGTTTGTGTCAGTATAAATTGGCGTTACATTACCGGAGACTACCGGGAAATTACCAACTTCATTTTTATCCGTTATAAAATTCTGGCAATAAGATTGATTCAATAAAACAAATACGAAACCCATAATACAAGCAATCCTTTTCATAACAATATTTAAATGTTTTAATACAGTTACTAAAAACCAATTGAATTACCGCCATCCACCGGCAACACAACACCAGTGATATATTTTGATGATTCTGTCGCAAGAAATAAAGCCGCATCACCAATATCAGCAGGCATGCCCATTGCACCCATTGGTGTTCTTGACATTACTTTATCTTTTCTCTCTTTATCGTTATTCAGCGCCTTTGCGGACATATCAGTTGCAATAAAACCAGGAGCAATACAATTTATACGAATGCCTTTTGGAGAAAGCTCAACAGCCATTGCTCTTGTCATTCCTTCAATTGCCGCTTTTGATGCACTGTAAGCAATTACCCTGGGTAAGCCATATTGCGATGCCATAGAACTTATATTTATAATACTTCCGGATTTTGTTTCTATCATACACTTCACTACTTCTCTTGACAAGACGAACATCGCCGTTACATTCGTATGGATAATTTTTTCAAATTCGCTATCGGTAACTTCTGTAAAATCTTTTTTTAAATTGATGCCTGCATTGTTTACAAGAATATCTATTGCTTTATAGTCCTTAATTATTTTATTTACAAGCGAAGGAATTGCAGAAAGCTTATCCAGATCAAAAGATATCGGTATACATAACTCTCCCAATTTCTCTTTAGCCGAATTCAATTTATTTTTATCACGGCCAATAATGATTGCCATAATATTATTTTGAATAAATTTTTCGGCAATCGCCAATCCAATTCCTGAAGCGCCGCCGGTAACAATAGCAATTTTGTTTTGATTACCCTTTTTCATTGCTTGATTATTTTGAAATTATATTTTTACATTACAGGCACATGAATAGCTGTTTCTTTTCTTTAATCTTATTAAGATTATTCATGCTTCAACCTGAAAATTATTCCAATAAAATTCTTAGCTACGATGTTAGTTAACCTTATTCTTTAAAGATGATTTTCTAATTATTAACTCCGTTCGCACAATAATTGTGTTAGTATGATTTATGTCGCTTATGCCCTTTAAGTGATTGATAAGGTTTCTTGCTGCGATTTCGCCCATATCAATTCCCGGATAATTAATGGTAGTTAGTGAGGGCTCAATCAACTTCCCTATAGCATCATCATTAAAACCAACTACAGCAATGTCGTTAGGGACACTAATTCCATGTTCTTTAAGGGTACGCATACAAACTGCAGCAACAAAATCATTGGTTATAAAAGCTCCGTCTGGCATGGGCTTCATATGTAAAATTTTCATTGCTGCCTCAATTCCTGCTTTTTCACTAAGGTCATTTACTATTACTAATTTTTCATCTAATGGAATTCCATTATCAAACAACGCATCACGGTAGCCTTTATAACGTTGCGAATAAACATTGCGTTTAAGGCTCGACGTTATATGAGCAATTCTTTTACACCCTTGCTCAATAAGATGAAGCGTGGCCTGGTACCCACATTTGCAATTGTCAATGATTACTACCGCACTATCCCCATCCTGTTCCACTCTGTCGAAAAACATAACAGGAAGGTCTCTGTCAATATAAGGTTGAAAATGGGCAAGATCAGTTGTATCGAAAGCAAGTGAAGCAATTAATCCATCTACCCTTTTATGAAATAGATTATTTGCATTGGCTTTTTCCTTTTCGTAACTTTCTGAAGAGTGAGCGATAATAAGATCATAGCCCGATTCAGTAGTTACTTTTTCAACCCCTGCCAAAACGGAAGTGATAAAATTACTATTAAGTTCATGCACAATGATTCCAATTGTCTTGGTCTGGTTTTGTCGAAGATTGCGGGCAAAATGATTAGCCCTGTAGCCCATTTCTTCAGCAACATCAAATATTTTCTTTTTGGTCTTTTCATTTACAATAGGATCATCTTTCAGGGCCCGGCTTACAGTTGCAGTAGAAATATTAAGAGCTGATGCTATATCATAAATTGTAACTTCTTTGTTTTTTATCATTACAATCGTTTAAGTATTATTTGCATAAAGCTATACTAAAAAAATATTTTTATAAAAAAATGTAATCGTTTACATTTTCTAAAATAATTGTGCTAATTTACCCCTTAATAATATAGACTATCTAATAAAACGATTGGCTTTGTTCTTTAATCCACTTAACTATAATATTTTAATTTAAATCTCAAAAAATAAAAAAAAATCTATGCCAGTAATTTCAGGAAAGACAGAATTTTTTAAAAACATTCCTCAAATAAAATACGAAGGTCCTGAAAGCGACAATCCACTTGCTTTCAGATGGTATAACGAAAATAAAAAAATAGCGGGCAAAACGATGAAAGAATATTGTCGCTTTGCCTGTGCCTACTGGCATTCATTCTGCAATGTAGGCGCTGATCCTTTCGGAGAAGGAACGCATCTGTTTCCCTGGAATGAAAAAGCCGATGCGGTTGAAAGAGCCAAAGACAAAATGGATGCAGCCTTTGAATTTATTACCAAAATGAATTTGCCTTATTACTGTTTTCATGATGTGGACATAGTGGATTATACTAACGATGTTGCAGACAATGAAAAGCGTTTGCAGGCAATTACAGACTATGCAAAACAAAAGCAAAAACAAAGTGGCGTAAAATTATTATGGGGCACTGCTAATTTATTTTCCAATAAAAGATATATGAATGGCGCCAGTACCAATCCTGACTTTCATGTATTGGCGCACGCCGGCGCACAGGTGAAAGCTGCATTGGACGCCACTATTAAATTAGGTGGGGAAAATTATGTTTTCTGGGGAGGAAGAGAAGGTTACATGTCTCTTTTGAATACTAATATGAAAAGAGAACAGGAACACCTTGCAAAATTTTTACATACGGCAAAAGATTATGCAAGAAAAAATGGTTTTAAAGGAACATTTTTTATTGAACCAAAACCATGTGAACCCAGCAAACATCAATACGATTATGATGCAGCAACCGTAATCAGTTTCTTACGCCAGTATGATTTAATGGATGATTTTAAATTAAACATAGAAGTAAACCATGCCACCCTTGCCGGCCACACCTTCACGCATGAATTGCAGGTGGCTGCAGATGCAGGCTTACTGGGAAGCATAGACGCAAACAGGGGCGACTATCAAAATGGCTGGGATACTGATCAGTTTCCCAACGATATTAATGAACTAACGGAAGCAATGCTTATCATACTCGAAGCAGGCGGCTTCCAGGGTGGCGGTATTAATTTCGATGCAAAAATCAGGAGAAATTCTACTGATCCCGCCGATCTTTTCTATGCACATATTGGTGGCATGGATACATTTGCAAGAGCGCTGATAACAGCTGATGCAATTCTAAAAAAATCAGACTATAAAAAATTAAGAAAAGGTCGCTACGCATCCTTTGATAGCGGCAAAGGAAAAGAATTTGAAGACGGAAAACTTTCTTTGGAAGATCTTAGAAAATATGCTATTGAGAAGGGCGAGCCCAAAACTATAAGCGGCCGCCAGGAGTATTATGAAAATATCATCAACCGCTTTATCTGATATCTTAAACCAAAATAATGGCATTAATAAACGCAACTTCCGGCACAACTTCCGCAAGTTTTCAAAAAGGAAATCCAACCTATATAGTACTGCTAACATTAGTAGCCACATTAGGTGGTTTGTTATTTGGATATGACACTGCAGTGGTTAATGGTGCTGAAAAATCATTGGTAGCTTTTTACATCCAGGATATAACTTCGGCTAACCATTACAGTTATGCTGTATCAATGATTACGCAATACAGAATATTGATGGTTATAGTTCTTTTTGCCATCTTTCTTATTATCTCCGGGCAAATCATAAGATTAATTGGTATTAAAAAAGGGGGCATTACCGGCATAATCATTATTGCTTTGCTTACATTTTGGTCCGTAGGATTTATCGGGAAACCCATACCAGTGGATGCTACAGCCTTGCAGGACACAGCAGACGTCATTAAAGGCTTTTTAATTGCCAGTGCATTAATAGGCTGCGTAATCGGCGGGGCTTCGGCAGGTTTTATTTCAAAATCGCTGGGAAGAAAAAATGGATTGATGATTGCTGCTATCGCTTTTTTATTATCGGCAATAGGTGCATGGAAACCCGAAGCATTCAATTTTTTTGGAGTGGAAAACGCCTACTCATTTGTAATCTATCGCATTCTCGGAGGTATTGGAGTGGGTATTGCTTCCATGATCTCGCCCATGTATATTGCTGAAATTGCTCCCGCTAATGTAAGAGGTAAATTAGTTTCGTTCAATCAATTCGCCATCATCTTCGGCATGTTATTAATTTACTTTGTAAATTATTTTATAGCACAACAAGGCAACGAGCAGTGGCTGATTACTGAAGGCTGGCGATGGATGTTTTTCAGTGGTGCCATACCGGCCGGAATATTTTTCATCCTTTTATTTTTTGTTCCTGAAACGCCAAGGTATTTGGTTATGAAAGGCTATGATGAAAAAGCGCTTAAAGTTTTAAAAAAGATTTCCGGCGCAGATAATGCTTCAAAAATATTAGAAGAAATAAAATCAACCACACATGAAAAAAATGTACCCTGGCTATCTTCTTTATAATTTTTATCGGCATCATGCTTTCCGTATTTCAACAGTTTGTGGGTATTAATGTAGTGCTGTATTATGCTGCTAATATCTTCCGCAACATGGGTTCATCCACAGATTCTTCCCTAATACAAACTATCATTGTCGGCATTGTAAATCTTTTATTCACGGTACTTGCTATTCTCACGGTTGATAAATTTGGCCGCAAACCGCTTATGATTATTGGTTCGATAGGAATGGCGGTGAGTATGATCGCTTTGGGCTTTGCTTTTTATTTTAATCAATTAGGAATTGCAGCATTAATATTTATGCTGACTTACACGGCAGCATTCGCTATGAGTTGGGGACCCGTTTGCTGGGTGTTGCTTGCAGAAATATTTCCTAACAGTATCCGCAGTGCTCTTTCAATTGCAGTGGCAGCGCAGTGGATAGCCAATTGGGTTGTTTCACTCACCTTTCCGGTAATGAATGATAACGTTTGGCTCACCGATAAATTTCATCACGGATTTTCTTATTGGATATATGGAGTCATGGGAATTTTATCTGCAATTTTCATGTGGAAATTAGTGCCCGAAACAAAAGGAAAAACATTGGAAGAAATCGAGCATCTGTGGAAGAAAAAGCCTAAGCAAACTGTAGAAGATTCCTTACTTACAAATGCTGAATTTTAAGGTTGAAATATCTCCGGACTTTAAATAATATTTCTTATGAAAAAAGTAATTACGCTTCTTATAACTGCCCTTTTTATTCATAACAATAATGGCTACACGCAAACTCCGGCTTATTTAAATCCATCATTATCCATTGAAGTAAGAGTTAATGATCTTATTTCAAAAATGACACTTGAAGAAAAAGTAAGCCAGATGCTCAATTCTGCACCAGCCATTGAGCGCCTGAATATTCCTGCTTACGATTGGTGGAATGAATGTTTACACGGCGTGGCAAGAACTAAGTTTCATGTAACATCTTATCCACAGGCTATTGGTATGGCCGCAACATTTGATGTAAATGCAATGAAAACAATGGGTGATTACACTTCTGATGAAGGGCGTGCCATCAATAATGAAAGCCTTCGCAACAACGATCACGAGCGATATACGGGATTAACTTACTGGACGCCGAATATCAATATTTTCAGAGATCCGAGATGGGGACGGGGACAGGAAACTTATGGAGAAGATCCTTTTCTCACCGGAAGTATGGCAAAATCATTTGTTGAGGGCTTACAGGGTGATGATCCAAAATATTTAAAAGCTGCTGCGTGTGCCAAGCATTATGCAATACATAGCGGTCCCGAACCTTCAAGACATACATTTGATGTGAATGTCAGCAATCACGATCTATGGGATACCTACTTACCGGCTTTTAGAGAGTTGGTAGTGAATGCAAAAGTTGCAGGCGTAATGTGTGCCTACAATGCTTATGCCGGTCAGCCATGTTGTGGCAGCGATAAATTGATGGTTGACATTTTACGGAATCAATGGAAGTTTACTGGCTATGTTACATCAGATTGCGGAGCAATAGATGATTTTTATAAGACCCATAAAATGTTTCCGGATGCAGAAAGTTCTGCAGCAGATGCGGTATTGCATGGTACAGACGTAGAATGCGGCAACACGACTTACAAGACACTGGTACAAGCCGTGAAAGAAGGAAAATTAACTGAAAAAGATATTGATATATCATTGAAAAGATTATTCACCATTCGTTTCCGGCTCGGCATGTTTGATCCATCTAACATCGTAGCATATTCGAAAATACCGGTTACAGATTTGGAGAGCCAGCCACATAAAGATCATGCATTGAAGATGGCAAGAGAATCTATTGTATTGCTTCGCAATCAGGATAATATATTACCACTCAGCAAAAACATAAAAAAAATTGCAGTGCTCGGGCCAAATGCTGATAATATTAACACGCAATTAGGAAATTATAATGGTAAACCTTCAGTTGTTACCACTGTGTTACAGGGAATCAAAGATAAGCTCAAAAATACTGAGATATTTTATTCAAAGGCTACTGATTTTACAGCTACCGAATCACAGGATTTTTCAAAATTGATTGATAGTGTTAAAGATGCAGATGTAATTATCTATGTCGGTGGAATCTCTCCAAGACTTGAAGGAGAAGAAATGAAAGTAGCGAATCCCGGATTTAGCGGCGGCGACCGTACCACGATTGCTTTGCCAACTGTACAAACTGATTTCATGAAAGCATTAAGGGCAACCGGCAAGCCCATTGTTTTTGTAATGATGACAGGAAGTGCAATTGCTATTCCGTGGGAAGAAGAAAATATTCCTGGTATTATTAATGCATGGTATGGCGGCCAGGCTGCAGGGACTGCTGTCGCAGATGTTTTATTTGGGGATTATAGCCCTTCAGGAAGATTGCCCGTTACATTTTACAAAAGCGACGCTGATCTTCCTGCATTTGATGATTATTCTATGAACAATAGAACCTATCGCTATTTTAAGGGAACTCCTTTATATCCTTTTGGTTTTGGATTGAGCTATACAAAATTTACCTATAGTAATTTAAAATTATCAAAAACAAAAATCAATAAGAACGAAACAGTTAGCGCTGAACTAACGGTAACGAATAGTGGTACAGTAAACAGTGATGAGGTGGTTCAATTATATCTTACGCATCAAAATCAAATTGCTGACGAACCTCTCTATTCTTTAAAAGGTTTTACAAGAATTAGTCTAAGACCAGGCGCTTCCCAAAAAGTAAAATTTACTATCACGCCGGATATAATGAAGCTGGTAGATGATAACGGTCAAAGCATTTTGAATTCAGGCGATATAAAAATAAGTATTGCAGGTTCTTTACCTTCCGGCAGAAGCATAGAACTTGGCGCTGCAAAACCTGCATCTGCCATATTAACCATAAAATAATAATTAAAGCACTTTAATATATTTTAGATTCTGATTGCATTAGTTTCGCTTTGAATTTATATTTAGAAAAATGCCCGAATTCTCAAATTAAAAAATATGTTGTTATTAGGAATTGACATCGGCACATCGTTTATAAAAGTTTCTGTAGTGGATGCCGCCACACAAAAATCCATCGCAACCGCACAGTATCCAGACACAGAAAATGAGATCACCTCTTTACAATCAGGTTGGGCAGAGCAATCACCTGAAATGTGGTGGGAGCAAACGGTAATGGCTATACGAAATTTGAATAACAGTAATAAATTCGATTCCAAAGACATTGCAGCGATTGGCATTTCCTATCAAATGCATGGCCTGGTAGTGGTTGACAAAAATCAAAAGGTTTTACGTGATAGTATTATCTGGTGCGACAGCCGTGCAGTTGAAATTGGCGAAAATGCTTACAATGCCATTGGCACAGAAAGCTGTTCGTCCTGTTTATTAAATTCTCCCGGAAACTTTACTGCATCAAAATTGGGTTGGGTAAAAAATAATGAGCCTGAAACATATAGGCAGATTGATAAAATAATGCTGCCCGGAGATTTTATAGCAATGAAACTAACGGGCCAAATCAATACAACATCTTCTGCTTTATCAGAAGGAATTTTATATGATTTCAAAGAAAATGAAATCTCATCTGATGTAATGAATTATTTTGGCTTTAATGGTTCTTTAATACCGGAAGTGCAACCGTTATTCTCTTCTCATGGAAAAATATTACCTGAAATTGCAAACCAACTTTCATTAAAAGAAAATATTCCTGTTACTTACAAGGCTGGAGACCAGCTCAATAATGCCTTGTCATTAAATGTACTTAAGCCTGGCGAAGTTGCAGCAACAGCAGGCACTTCAGGAGTTATTTACGCAGTTACTGATCAGTTATTCAGTGATAAATATTCAAGAGTAAATGCTTTTGCTCATGTTAATCATACGGTAACGGATAGACGACTGGGAGTATTACTTTGCATAAATGGAACGGGCATAATGAATAGTTGGATTAAAAAAATGTGTGGTGATGGTTTGACTTATAAGGAGATGGATGCCATGTGTTCTTCGATTGACACGGGAAGTGAGGGCTTATTTATTTTACCATTCGGTAATGGCGCTGAGCGTATGTTGCAAAACAAGATTGTTGGAGCTCACGTTAATAATATTGATTTAAATAAACATTCAAAGGCTCATATTTTCCGGGCAGCGCAGGAAGGTATTGCATTTGCATTTCGTTACGGATTAGATATAATGAGAGAAAACGGATTACATCCAACTATCATTCGTGCGGGCAGATCCAATTTATTTTTAAGCGATGTTTTTGTACAATCATTTGTGAACGCAACAGGTGTAGCCGTTGAATTATATAGTAATGATGGAAGCATAGGAGCTGCATTAGGCGCCGGCATTGGCGCTGGTATTTACAAAACTTCTAATGAAGCATTCAGTCAATTCAAACCAATAAAAAAAGTTGAATCCGTAAATACAGAATTATATAATACTCTTTATAATGATTGGAAAAAATTGTTGGGTAACTTTTTAATGAAGTAATTTGAATGCGATTCATCAATTATCTAAATACCGCTTCTTTAAAAATTTCTTCTGCATTCCTGGTTGTTTGCTCCGCAACTTCTTCAATGGACATATTTTTTATATCTGCTATTTTCTGAACTATATATTTTAAATAACTGCTTTCGTTTCTTTTGCCTCTGAAGGGCGCAGGAGCTAAATATGGCGCATCCGTTTCCAAAACAATATGTTTAAGATCAATATCTTTAAGTACCTCTGCAAGGTCTGAATTTTTATAAGTAATGACTCCGCCAATGCCGAGTAAAAAATTTTGTTCAATAATGTTTTTTGCATTTTGCAGCGTGCCGCCAAAACAATGAAAGATGCCTCTTAATCCTTTTCCTTCATAAGATTTTATAACATCAATGTTTTCCTGCATGGCATCACGCGTGTGTAATACCAGTGGTATATTATATTGCAATGCCCATTCTGCCTGTATCCGCAGGCTTTCATATTGTTCTTTTATAAAAGTTTTATCCCAATAAAAATCCAATCCTGTTTCTCCAATAGCTGCAAATTTTCTTTCATCTAATAACTGTTCAACTTTACTTAATTCTTCTTTATAATTCTCTTTTACTGAACAGGGATGCAGCCCAATCATCGCAATACATTTGCCGGGAAATATTTTTTCAAGTTCGAACATTGCACTCGTTTCTGAGCTATCAATTGCGGGAAGAAAAAATTTATTTACTCCTTCTTCTTCTGCACGCCTTATAACCTCATCAATATCATTTGAAAATTCCTTAACATATAAATGCGTGTGTGTGTCTATAAGATTCATAAAGCAAAGAAAAATTAAAAATCTTTAACTGTTTATTAAACTTGATCATGCAACCGGTGTCTTAATTCTGGTTTTAAAAATATTCATCTTAATCTTATCATTTATGAAGCACTTAAATCAAATTTCTAAAGTAACCGGCCTTTTATTAATGAGTGCCGTTGTATTTTTCTCCTGCAAAAAAGATAATACTACCAGCCAGTCTGCAGATACGCCTGAAGTAACGGCAGCAATAGATGCAACGCAAAGTGATGCAGTTGCGGAAGCTCAATACGATGATGTATTCAATATTACAATGGGTGTGCAGACATCTGATATTGGAGAAAACATTGGCGTTGGAGCTGGCGTTGGTATTATTTACAGCAATGTCACAAATCCTGACGGAACTCCCACCAGCACACCTGATTCTGCTACTTCACGTTGTTTTACAGTAACAGTTGTTCCGCATATTGCGCATCAGTTTCCAAAAACAGTAACCATTGATTTTGGCACCGAAGGTTGCCTGGGAAAAGATGGCAAATTACGTAAAGGTAAAATTGTAACTATTTATACCGGGCCAATGGCTATTCCCGGAAGTACTACTTCAACAACGTTTGTAGATTATTTCGTTGACAGTTTTAAAATTGAAGGAACCCACACAGTAGAAAATACCAGTTTATCTAACAAAGCGCAATGGACTGTAAAAGTTATTGATGGAAAAATCACCAATATTAACAACGGTAACTGGCGGAAGTGGAGCAGCTTCAAAGTTCATACGCAGGTTGATGGAAATGGAACTCCCTTGTATCCTTTAGATGATAAATTTGAAATTACCGGCCATTCTTCCGGTTCAAATTCAAATGGTAATTCGTGGACTGCCGAAATTGTTAATCCTTTAATTAAAAAATTTACCTGTCCATGGAGAGTGAAAGGAACCGTAAATATTACGAGAAATAATACTACGGCTGTTCTTGATTATGGTGATGGAACCTGCGATGATAAAGCTACCGTTACAATAAACGGAGTTACACATATTATAACCCTGCACAAGTAAAAATTGTTGTTGATTTGTTAAAAATAATTAATTAACTTCACGACAGTTTTCATAGGGTACGGATTAAAAACGGGCCTGGGTATCTACCCCGGCCCAATTTTTTTTAAGGCTATTAAAGACTTTTAAACTGAAACCCTTTTTTTGAAAAAAAACTAAGAGCCTTTGGTAACGCATATTCGAGTCTTGTAAAAGCTTTTTTACTGTCATGAAAAACAATTATAGATCCGGGCCTTGCGTTGTTAATAACATTTAGATAGCAATTTTCAGGAGAAATCTTTAGATCGAAATCGCCACTTAACACATCCCACATAATAGTTTTTAATTTAAATTTTTCTCCCTCTAGCGCTTTTAATTTAAATCTTGTTATTTTACCATAAGGAGGTCTGAAGAATTCAGAATCGATAATATTTGCAGCTTTCTTAACATCCTCAAGATATTTTTTATCGGGAGTCTTCCACCCGTTCAGGTGATTGAAAGTATGATTTCCAGGCTTATGCCCTTCAGCAATAACCTGCTTATAAATTTCAAAATTTTCTTTTACATTTTTGCCGATACAAAAGAAAGTTGCTTTTGCGTTATATTTTTTTAATTCATCTAAAACAAATGGAGTTACCGCCGGAGTTGGCCCATCGTCAAATGTGAGGTAGAGTACATTTTCACTTGTCTTTACATTCCAAAGACATTCATGGTACAATTTTTTAAGTAACCAGGGCGTTTTTACAAAATAAAACATGTAAGAAAAATAAATCTTTTTAATGAATTAAACCTAATCCATTAAAATCCGTCTTAAGATTCATTAAAACTTATTTACAAAAAATCCTTTTATGAGACTAAAAAATTTAACCATCGCTTTTGCGATAATAACTTGAAGCACTGAAGT
>CBIGQT010000011.1:0-15249 GCA_966191655.1 uncultured Ginsengibacter sp. | reverse complement strand
CAAGTAATGGAATAAATAAAAGCCGCAAATATTTATCCTTGATCATAGCAGCCGGGGTTAAGATTTAAATTTGAAAAATGAATTTCACTATACCAACCATGAATTTCAGGATATCAAATTTCAATTTCAAAACTATCAGTATACCCTGTTATGAAATAGCAAATTTCTTCCCATGGTAAATTTCAATTATAAGTGGTTTGGATATCTGATATTTTCGGTAGGGTTAGACTCTACCTCTTTATATTGATGATATAAAAACTAAGGAATACGCTGCTTTATTGAAGAAAATAAATTAAACAAAAGAAAAATTGGAAAAATTTTAAAAAAATTCCCCGATTCTTATATATAGATACAAAGAATAATTTAGAGAAAAAGAAAGAAAATAATTAAATGAGTTAGCCATTCACAGACTGGAAAGTTGATTAAAAGAAAGCAAAACCAATTTTCTTATTGATTATTTCTTTGTGAAATAGAGCTTGCTCCGCTAGTTGCAACTTCTTTTTTCTCCGGGTCGCCCTGGTAAAATAAAGTGCTGGCCCCACTTGCAGTTGCAGAAATTGAATTAGTGACCGTTAGCCGGACGTCTGAAGCTCCTGAAAGTTTTGCTACACAATTTTCTACATGCAGGTCATAACTTTTTATATCACTTGCTCCGGAAGCGTCAAGTTTTAAATTTTGAGCTGTTCCATTTATGAACACGGTAGAAGCGCCGCTCAGTTCCATACTAAGATTGGTTATTTTAACGACCCCCTTAACATCACTGGCCCCGGAAAGCTTTATCAGCATGGTATTTGAAGTAAGCGTTCCCTTTATAATTATATCGCTGGCACCGGAGCCTTCAAGACTTTCCAGCATTTTAAAAGATACATATGCACGTAATCTTTTATCCCCGGAATTTCGCCCGGAATGATCGCTATTATAAGAAATAACAAGCACTCCATTATTTACTTCCGTTTTAATATTATCACGGTACTTTTCTTCACTGGCGCTTACGGCTAAAGAATAGTCATCTCCCTGCGAAAGATATAAATCAATACCTCCGGACACTTTTATGGCTGTGAAAGAAGGGACATTCCTTACTTCCACATTTGGATCGTTGATAATAGTTTCCTGTGAAAAGCCCTGTGAGTAAATTATAATGAAAAGAAGACCAAAAAGATATTTCATGTTGAGTTTTTTTCTATAACGATTATGAAAAATAAAAGTTACAGTTTTTTGGAAATTAAATTAGCAAGAAGTTTACATTTGCATTCTTAAAACAATTTTTGTCACCGGGGTGCTTCCGACTAAGGTCGGGCGCTGAGATAATACCCGCAGACCTGATCAGGATAATGCCTGCGAAGGGAGATTGAACAACTTTTTCCATCTCTCTTTCACGTTTGTTCTCTTCAGTAAAAAAATAAACATGAAAGAAATAATTTTTACCTGCATTTTATTAAGCATTTATTTTATTACGCCTGCGCAGGATACCACAAGGCATAAATTAACCGACACACTTATGCTCGAGAACATAGAAGTAACTTCAATAAGAGCAGCAGATAAAGCTCCGTTTACAAAAACCAATATCGATAAAGCAGAAATTGAAAAAATTAATCTTGGGCAAGACCTGCCATTTGTTTTAAACCAATTGCCATCGGTTGTTGTAAATTCAGATGCAGGTAACGGTATAGGATACACTGGAATCAGTATCCGTGGTTCGGACGCTTCAAGAGTAAATGTTACCTTAAATGGCATACCTTACAACGATGCCGAAAGCCAGGAAACATTTTTTGTGGACCTGCCTGATATTTCTTCATCACTCAATTCTATACAGGTGCAACGTGGCGTTGGCACTTCATCTAACGGTGCCGGCGCTTTTGGCGCAACAATAAACCTTTCTACTAATGAAGTAAATAAAGAAAAATACATTGAATTGAACAATACCTATGGGTCGTTCAATACCTGGAAAAATACAATTAAATTCGGTTCAGGTTTATTGAAAAATCATTTTACCCTTGATGCCCGTGCATCAAGGATCAGCAGTGATGGCTACATCGACAGGGCAACGTCTAACCTTCAATCATTTTTTGTAAGCGCTGCTTATATTAATAAGAATAGCTCATTACGATTTAATATTTTAAGCGGAAAAGAAAAGACCTACCAGGCATGGTATGGCGTTCCTGAAAGCTACCTTGACAGTGATCGCACTTATAATCCTGCAGGAACTGAAAAACCCGGCTCACCGTACGACAATGAAACGGATAATTATACGCAAACACATTACCAGCTTTTTTATGACAAAAAAATAAATTCTCATATTAGCTTTAATACGGCACTCTTTCTTACAAGAGGAAAAGGTTATTATGAAGAATACAGGGCAGATCAGCTTTACAGCGATTATGGTTTACCAGATTATATAAATGGAACTGATACATTAACCTCCACAGATCTGGTAAGACGCTTATGGCTGGATAACTATTTTTATGGTGGAATTTTTTCTCTTCAATTCCAAAAAAACAAAACACATATAACATTTGGCGGTGGTTGGGATGAATACGACGGCAAACATTATGATATTGTAATATGGGCGCCACAAGGATTTCCTAACGATTATACATACTCGAACGTTCCGGCCAATAAACGCGACTTTAATTTGTATGGAAAATTATTACAAACTGTTGGTTCAGGATTTTCAGCATTTGCAGATATGCAGGAACGTTTTGTGAACTATGACATAAAAGGCTTTGAAGACAATCCCGGTTTAAGAATTAATGAACACTATTCATTCTTTAATCCAAAAATTGGTATCTCATTCAATAAAAATAATTTCCAGGCGTATGCATCCTATTCTATTGGTGCGAAAGAACCCAACCGTGATGATTTTGAAGCCGCCGCAAACGAATTACCAAAACCCGAAATTTTATACGACATGGAATTGGGTGCTGAAAAAAGGAATACTCCGTTCACTTATGGAGTTACATTTTATTATATGAATTACCACAACCAATTAGTATCAACAGGCAAAATAAATGATGTTGGTGCATATACACGAACCAACGCCTCTGCCAGCTATAGGCTTGGTGTTGATTTACAGGCAGCGGAAAGATTCACTAAATGGCTCAATGCGTCGGGAAATATTTCCTTCAGCAAAAACAAAATAAAAAACTTTACTGAATATGTAGACGATTACGACGATGGTGGACAGATCGCCTATCAATATCACAATACTGATATATCTTTTTCACCAAATGAGGTTGCAGCGGTCAGTATAAATATTATTCCAGTTGTAAACAGCGAAATAAGTTTTCAATCAAAATATGTAGGGAGACAGTTTCTCGACAATACTTCTCACTTAAGCAGAAGTGTTGACCCTTACTACGTTCAAAATGTAAGAGTGTCGTGCAGGCTAAATGCGAAAAAAACTTTTAAGACAATAGATTTTATCTTTAAGCTTAATAATATCTTCAATAAAAAATATGAATCCAGCGGTTATACTTATAACTATTTTTATGGAGGTGAGTTAACTGTTGAAAATTATTATTTTCCAATGGCCGGCACTAATTTTTTAGCTGCTGTAAATATTAAATTATGAGTAAAGAATAGTTGTAAGTCACATTTATCAGTAGCTTAATCTTTCCTGGCTTCAATTTTCTTAAAGAGTCTTGTATTGCATAAATAAAAAGATAAACATTATACATTAAAAAAATTACTGAATGCGCTTTTTTCATACATGAATCAGTTTATTTCATGTTTCAGTAATCTGAATTTTCCACTGCTGTTTTTGTCTTATATATTGCATTTGAAATTTTCTCATGTGCTTTTTAGTTTTAGCACATTCCGAGCGGGCACTCTTGTCCGCTTTTATTATTTAGTTTATTACACGGATTAATTATTCTACCCGATTATACAAATACCGTTTAAAAAAATTAGTGTAATTCGATTTTCATAATTCGCGTTATCACTATTTAAATTTTTCCTGCCAGGCAAGCATGCCACCGGTAAGGTTTTTAGTGTTTGTAAATCCCATTTGGTCCAATGTTAATGCTGCAATGCCGCTTCGATTGCCGCTGCGGCAATAAAGAATTACTTCTTCATTCTTCAGGTCATCAATATCTTCAGTTTGCATCGATTGAATTTTCCCAACCGGTAACAGTTTGCCGCCAATATTAAATTCAGCATTTTCATTGGGCTCTCTTACATCAATAAGATTGAGTACTTCACCTTTGTCAAGCCTTTGTTTTACTTCTTCGGGAGATATATTTTGCATAGTAATATTTTTATTTTTCTCAGATAAAACAAATTTAATTCACGAATTGTTTTCTAATCCGATCACTATCGGATCGTGCAATAAATAGCATTAATTATTAATTTTTTAAACTGTCTGTGTTTTGATCATTTTTTATACTATCAGGTTCGGGAGGCGTAGCAGAAATCCATAAATCCATCGTTTGGCCGGGTTGTATGAAATTAGATTTACTATCATCATTCTTCGCTTCAGGATTTTGTTTATAAACGAAAGCTTTCAAAGTATCTGTTATGGATCCCGTTGGAACTATGGCTGCTAATGTAATTCCTTTTGCTTCCAGTTCTGCTTTAGCTTCGCCGAGTGTAAGACCATATAACTCAGGCACCAAAATTTGCTCCTGCGCAAGCCCCCCTCCTATTACGAGACTAACGGCAGCGCCCCAACGAAGTTTTGCTCCGGGCAAAATTTTGGAACCATTATAATTTTGCTCGAGCACACTGCCTTTCATAAAATCAGGACGATAAGTAGTGTCTCCCAATTTTAAATGATTTTTGGTTAATCTTTCCAATGCAAACCTGAAACTGAGTCCTTCTATTTTAGGCATTTCAACCATCGGCAAAACTACCGGGTTAACATTCAGATAAACAGTTCTGTTTACTTTCACAGTCGCTCCTGCATCGGGCAATTGTTTTTTTACCGTATTCAGTGGAAGTGTATCATTATACAAAGAATCAGTTATAGTTACATCAAAACCCTCTTCTTTCAGATACTTAACAGCATCATCCACTTTTTTGCCTGTTACAGAAGGAACTTTAAGGTAACTGCCGTGATTGGTAAACCAGCTAAGTGATTGAAGAAATAAAAATGCAAGAAGGAAAATCAACAAAACTGCCGCCAGAAGATTTACCCAGAAAGGTTGTTTGGAGATAAATTTAAACACAATAAAATGTATAGGTTAAAAGATTTTAGAAATGCAATATAATCAGATTTAATTATGTAGACATTCTTCTATCAACGCCGTATAAAAATCCTTCAGGCTCCATCCCAAAATTTTTAATTGCTGGGGAACAATACTTGCTTCACTTTGCCCCGGTATCGTATTTATCTCAAGCATGAAAAGCTCTGCCTCTTTTTCATTATAAATAAAATCAATTCTTATAATTCCTTTGCAATTAAAAATGCGATATGCCTTTACTGCGGTATCTCTTACAAGCCCGGCAATATTTTCTTCAATTTTTGCGGGAGTTATTTCACTACTCGCTCCATGATATTTTGCCTCATAATCAAAAAAAACATTTTTGGAAAGTATTTCGGTAATGGGCAACGCAATAATTTCTCCTTTAGCTTTAAATACGCCAATCGTAAGTTCTCTTCCCTCAATAAATTCTTCTACCAATACCTGGTCATCTTCTTTAAAAGCTTTTTCTATAGCTTTTCCTAACTCTTCGGATGGTGCATTTACTTTTGACATCCCTATACTTGATCCACCATTATTAGGTTTTATAAATACAGGGAATTTTAAATTTTTTACAAGTTCTTCAGGACTTTGAAAATTATTTTTAAATAACAAGATTGAATTGGAAACATTGATACCGCTTGCTCCGGCAATGGCCACCGTATACCTTTTATTAAAAGTGAGCGCAGAGGTGGCACAGTCGCACGAGGTGTAAGGAATCCGGAGCATATCAAAATACCCCTGTAGTTTTCCATCTTCACCAGGTGTGCCATGAATGCCAATCAGAACTGCATCAAAGGTTATTATTTCATCATCTATCAAAATGGAAAAATCATTTTTATTTACGGCAACTTTATTTCCGTTTTCTAATTCATAAAACCATCCATCAATGGTTATATCAATTTTATACAACTCATATCTTTCCTTGTCAATATTGTTTTCAAAAGTAATAGCAGATTTATAAGATATTTCTGCTTCGCCTGAAAACCCTCCTGTTACAAATGCAATCTTTGGCTTCATTTTATATTATGATTTTTATTGAATGTTTTAAAAAAAATCATTTGGTAAATTAGTTATTGAAATATTATTACCCATTACTTTTTACTCATAACTTAATTACTTTACTCATAACTTAATTACTCATAGCACCAATACCTTCATTCCCACTATCCAATATAAATTTCCATTTACCATTTTTTTGTTTCTTCCAAACGCTTACGTAAGTTCCTTTTAAAACCGTATCCTTTAATTGGAGTGTATATATTCCATAAGAATATTCTATGTCTTCAGATACAGCAATTCCTGCGCCGGAAGGATTCCATGTGAGTGTATAAGATGAATCATTTACCTGGCTTAAAAAATCAATCGCATTAGCGCCGATAATGGGAGTATGCCCCGGCCTTAATAATATGCCTTCGTTATCAATATATTCTATAAATGCCCTTTTCATTCCTTCTTTTTTACTCAGCTCAGAGAAGGCTTCATCCGCTTTTATAATTTCTTCAGTTGATTTTTTTTTAGGCTGATTGCTTTTTTGTTCGCAGGAAATTAATAACAAAAAAGCAAAACTTAAAACAGGTAAAATAAATTGTAATTTTTTCAAAAGCTTCCGGTATTTTATTTTAGAAAAAAGGCGAAAGTATTTTGCAATACCCTCGCCAAAACAGGAAATATCACCTGCATGATAGGCCTTTAAGCCTTAAAAAAATTACATGTGCAGTTTTTCTTTTTTTGCAAGAAGTTCCTCTACAGTTTCCTGGTACATTTCGTCGGGCACGCAACAATCAACAGGACAAACGGCTGCGCATTGCGGCTCTTCATGAAAGCCCTGACACTCGGTACATTTATTAGGAACAATGTAATAAATATCATTTGCAATCGGCGGATTTCTTTGATCAGAATCCATAACCGAACCATCTAATAATGTTACATTTCCTTTTACGGTTGTTCCATCTGCAATAGCCCACTCCACTCCTCCTTCATAAATCGCGTTGTTAGGACATTCCGGCTCACATGCGCCGCAGTTGATACATTCATCAGTAATTTTTATGGCCATTTTTTTTTATTTAATCATTCACAACAAGCAAGTTAATAATATACGAATTTTGCGTGTTTTAATTCTCTACAAATATAATAGATATAACAGAAAAATTATTTGCCAAAATGAATTTAATGCAAAGAATTGATTTACTCGAAAAACTGGGTAATTATTTGGTTAGTAATAATGAAAAATTAATCCAGGTGAAACAAAAGGCTTTTGAAAAAAATAAATGGTTTACAGAAGAATTTATAAACCTTTCCCTGCAAAATATTTCAACGCAATTTCTAAATCCCAACAAACTTAAAAGCTGGGTAAATCATTATCATCTTGATGATAACATACAATCAAAAACGGTTGGAGTTGTGATGGCCGGCAACATTCCATTGGTTGGTTTTCATGATTTTTTATGCGTGTTTATATCGGGACATAAACAAAAAATTAAACTATCCGAAAAAGATACCGTGTTGATGACACACATAATTGAAAAATTTACGGAGTGGAATCCGGATGTTCAGAATGTGGTTCAGGTAAATGATATTCTTAAAAATTGTGACGCATACATCGCTACAGGCAGTAATAATTCTTCAAGATATTTTAAATATTATTTTGGAAAATACCCATCTGTAATTCGTGGCAACAAAACTTCAGTAGCTATTTTATCAGGAAAAGAGACCAATGAAGAATTGAATTTACTTGCAGATGATGTACATCTATACTTTGGATTAGGCTGCAGAAACGTCACTAAATTATATGTACCCTATGGTTATGATTTTGTTGGGTTATTGAATGCTTTTAAGAAATATAATTATTTTACAGACCACACTAAATACAAAAACAATTATGATTATAATCTTGCGCTGCTTATTATGAATAATAAAATGTACATGACAAATGAAAACATCATTTTGTTAGAAGACGAAAATATTTTCTCGCCTGTAAGCCAGGTCAATTATACTTTTTACAACGACAAAAACGTTATCGTTGACCATTTAATTAAAAATGAAAACATCCAATGCATAGCAGATAATCATTTAATATCTTTTGGCAAAACCCAGGAGCCAAAGTTATTTGATTATGCAGACGGAATAGATGTAATGGAATTTTTATTGGCGATTTAGCGCTCTGTAATTTTTACAGTAAAGCATATAAAATGTCATTTAAATTTTGTCAATATTTCTTATTTAAAATCATTAAATTTATATCTACGAAGACCTTACTAATTGTTTGTTAAAGGTAAATAAGCGGTAATGTAAGTTCTAAACAGTTGTTTTAATTTTAAGCTATTAGAAAATATTTTGAGGCACACGATTTGAGGCCTTCGTAAAAGATAAATTATACAATTAAAAATTTCCATAAATGAAAACGAAGAACATTCTACTTACGGTGCTAATAAGCGCACTAACCACCATGTCTGTTATTTTTGGTTATAACAAATATCAACATAACAGTAACAATCCAAATTTCCAGGCGTCAAATATTCCTTCTAATTATAAGTATGCAGGCTTTTTTGATGACAAAGGAAATCCAACACCCGGGCCGGTCGATTTTACAGAAGCAGCTAACGCAGCAATTCCTGCGGTTGTTCATATAAAAACAAAAACAAATCCACGCCAGGTAAGCAATAATTTACCCAACCAAAAAAGTCCGTTTTCAGATTTGTTTGGAGACGATGATTTATTTAACCAGTTTTTTGGAAATGGACGGCAGCAACGTATATATCCGGAAATGGGCTCAGGATCGGGCGTAATAATAAGTGACGATGGATACATAGTAACTAACAATCATGTAGTGGCCGGTGCTGATGAAGTAACCGTGACATTAAGTGACAGAAAAACTTATACGGCAAAAGTTATCGGCTCTGATCCGTCTTACGATCTTGCTGTTGTGAAAGTTGATGCTAAAAATTTACCCTTTATGCTTTATGGTAATTCTGCTGATGTAAAAATTGGACAATGGGTATTAGCGCTTGGCTATCCATTAAATCTTGATGCAACAGTTACTGCTGGTATTATAAGTGCAAAATCAAGGCACTTAGGATTGAACCGTGATAGAAACGGGGGCCAGTCTATGGCAGTGGAATCATTCCTTCAAACTGATGCTGCAGTAAATCCGGGTAATAGCGGAGGGGCTTTAATAAATACTAACGGCCAACTAATTGGTATTAATTCAGCAATAGCATCACCAACAGGATATTATAATGGTTATTCTTATGCAATACCCGTTGACATAGTAAAAAAAGTAGTGAATGACCTTGTAAAATACGGTAGCGTACAAAGAGGATTTTTAGGAGCTATGTATATTGATGCAGGTATGCTTTCCGACCAGGATAAGAAAAAGGAAAATATACCATCAAATATTGATGGTATTTATATTACTGACCTTACTAAAGATGGTGCCGCTATGCAGGCCGGAATACAAAAAGGCGATGTAATAAGAAAGATTAATGACTATTCAATAAACTCAGGTTCTGAATTACAGGAGCAATTGAGCAATTACAAACCCGGTGATAAAGTAAATGTAACTATTGAAAGAAATGGCACACAACGTGTCTTCCTGGTAACGCTAAAAAATAATGCCGGTAATTATGCAATCGTAAAACCTGATGAAATGATTGATAAACTTGGGGCTGAACTTCAAACACTTGATCCTAAAAAAGCAAAAGATTATGGAATCGAAGGAGGCGTAGTGGTAAGAAAAATAAATGAAGGCGCCATCAACGATCAAACTAGAATGAGGGATGGGTTTATTATCACTAAAGCAAATGGAAAGGATATTAAATCAGTTGACGATTTAAAAAATATAATAGGCAACGACAAGCAGGTTACTATTACAGGAATTTATCCCGGTTATAACGAACCATTTGAATATCCTTTGGTATTAGATAATTCAGCAGAATAAATGATAATTGAATTTATAAAAAAAACCCTGATTAATTTCAGGGTTTTTATTTTATGAGCTATTGTGATAACATGGGTAATTTTTCAAAAACCAAATATCCCCATGGTCTTAAATAAACATGATCTTCCATATCAAAATTAATATCTCTTCCGCCAAATACATTCCTGAAAACACTATGTATTCCTTTAACCTGGAAATTAATTTCTGCTGCGGCAAAATTTAAAATTACCAAAACCTGGTCGTCACCATTTCTTCTTGCATAAGCAAATACCTGCAGATCATCAGGATGAGAAACAATTTTTGTAAGAATATTTAAGTCGCCTGCCCGAAGACATTTGCTCGTTGCATGCAACAAAAGAAGCGTTTTATAAAAATCATGTAGTTCAAATTTTCCATCCCATTCAATAGAATCTTTTTCAAAAAATTTTAAACGTTTTTTATTGGGCATTTCCTGCCCGCTGTATACCATCGGTATTCCATTCCATGTACATGAAAAAACAGCAAGCAGCATTGCTGCTTCTCCATACTTTTCAAACTCAGTTCCATTCCAGCTATTTTCATCATGATTGCTGGTAAAGTACGTCCTGAAAGCATCATAGGGAAATTCGGTTACAGATTTATATAATACTGTAAGCAGTGCATGCAGGTTCATTTTGCCCTGATAAAATTCCTGCGATGCATGCATCCATCTCCACGTATAAGTTGCGTCAAACACCTTATGATAGGTTGGCTTTTCACATTCAGCCAACCAGAAAAGATTGTCTTTAAATTTAGAAAGTTTCTTTTTTGCGTGTACCCAAAAATCGAGCGGCACAAGATGTGCCATATCGCAACGATACCCATCAATATCGCATTCTTTAATCCAGAATTTCATTTCATCAATCATCATTTCGCGAAGTTGAAGATTGTCGTAATTTAATTCAGCAACATCATGCCATCCATGGGGATGGTTGAGTTCATTATTTACATCATAGCGATAAAATTCAGGATATTCCTTTGTCCAGGGATGATCATTTCCCGTATGATTGGCGACCCAGTCAATTATCACTTTGAAATTTAGCTCGTGCGCTTCATTTACTAACTTTTTAAAATCATCCAATGTTCCAAATTCCGGGTTAGTTGCTATATAATTTTTTACTGCATAATAACTGCCAAGAACTCCTAACCTTCCTAAATCGCTGATTGGAGTAACCGGCATAAACCATAAGATTTTTACACCCATATCTTTAAGGCGTGGCAAATGTTTTGAGAAGGCTTCAAAAGTACCTTCAAGAGTATATTGCCTGACATTTACCTCATAGATGTTTGCGCAATAACTCCATTTCGGATGTTCAAAGGGTTTGGGCTTGCTGGACATAATTTAAAACGAATTAGAAGATTAAAAATAGTGATTATTAATCTTTTATTAGCTTGTACCATGCTTTCGTGTTTGTAACTTTGGGGCGATTAAAGCTCATGAAAAAATTTAATGTTCCTATAAATTACAGAAGCCCGTTAATTACTGCCGTTAAGAATAAGAGAAGAATTGATGACAAGCTTAAAAAAGATTTTACTGCTACTCTTTTAGATTTTGGTGAGGTTCAAATTTATCTTGCCCGGCATTTTGGATTTTGTTATGGCGTAGAAAACGCAATTGAAATTTCATTTAAAACTGTGGAAGAAAATCCCGGTAAAAAAATTTATTTGTTAAGTGAAATGATTCATAACCCCTTGGTAAACGATGATCTCAAAAAAAGAGGTGTTCAGTTTCTGATGGACACCAGAGGTAACAGGATTAAGCCTTTCACCGATTTAAAGAAAGATGATATCGTTATAGTTCCTGCCTTTGGAACAACCTTGCAAATTGAAGAAGAATTAAAACAGATGGGTATTGAAATAGAAAAATATAACACCACCTGTCCTTTTGTAGAAAAAGTATGGAACCGTGCCGAAGCCATTGCAAAAAATAATTATTCAATAATTGTACATGGTAAACCGAAGCATGAAGAAACGAGGGCAACTTTTAGCCATAGCGCGGCCAACACACCAACTGTAATTGTTACAGATATGCAGGAAACAATTGAACTTGCTAAATATATAAATGAAGAAAAGCCGGCACAGAATTTTTATAAAGAATTCGAAGGAAAATTTTCAAAAGGTTTTAATGTTGAAAAAGATTTGGAAAGGATTGGCGTGGTGAATCAAACGACTATGCTGGCAAGCGATACGCAGGCGATTGCTGACTATCTGAAAAATGTAATGATAAAAAAATATAATCTTACTGAAAAAAATATTGCAGAAAGATTTGCAGATACACGTGACACTCTTTGCTATGCAACTTATGAAAATCAAAGTGCCGTTTACGGACTTTTGGAAACGGCGGCAGATTTTGCAATAGTCGTTGGCGGTTATAATAGTTCCAATACATCTCACCTGGTGGAATTATGCGAAGAAAAACTTCCTACTTACTTTATAAGATCAGCAGATGATATTATTTCTGCGAAAGAAATCTATCATTATAACCTGCATAAGAAAGAAGAAGTGACAACCATTTCTTATTTACCTGAAAAAAAACCCGCAAGAATATTAGTTACAAGCGGTGCAAGCTGCCCTGATGCGGTGGTTGAAGAAGTAATTAAAAAAATTACTGCCTTTTATAAAGCGTCAAAAACATTAAATGAAATCAGGCGGGAGTTTGAATGATGAACTGTCTGTTATTTAATACGGCGCTCTCTTCAATTATTTTCGAGTTCGACAGTTTTGGTATTTTTCTTCAATAATTTTAATGCAAAATCCAGTTGTTCTTTTTGAGTAAGATTTGTGTTATCCAATTCAACAGCATCATCTGCTTTGCGTAATGGACTTATTTCCCGGTGAGAATCTATATAATCTCTCATTTCAATATTTGCTTTTATTTCATCAAGGGTTATATTAGGATTCTTGTCAAACATTTCAGTAAACCGGCGTTCAACTCTAACTGCTTCATCTGCAATCATAAAAATTTTAACCTCGGCATTTGGAAAAACAGTTGTTCCAATATCTCTGCCGTCCATTACTATTCCTTTATGCTTACCTATTTTTTGCTGAGCATCTACGGCAAAAGATCTTACGTCTTTTAATGCGGCTATTTCACTAACTTTTTCTGCAATAATTAAATCGCGTATAATATATTCAACATTCTCCCCGTTCAAATAAATCTCTGACTGGTTAGAATATTCATTTGTTCTAAATTAGAGGGTTATATTTTTAAGCGCTTCTTTTATTTCTCTTTCATCACTAGTATCTATATTGTTCCTTAAAAAATAAAGCGTTATCGCTCTGTACATTGCTCCGCTATCAATATACAGATAATCCAATTTTTTGGCAAGTTGTTTAGCTAATGTGCTTTTACCACATGATGACCAGCCATCTATTGTAATAATTAACTTCTCCTCCATAAAAGCAAAAATGGTTAAAAAAAAAGAAATTACAAAACGGATCGTTTGAAAATACTGGCAGATTTTTAAGATTAAGGCGTCCTGATTTTTAAAGGAGCAAAATAATATAGGAAATGGGAAATTGAAACGAATGATGCGCAAAGTATTAATATCATTAAATGCTTCATACTGTTTTTTTAGTTGACCTCTGAGTAATATAATCGTTGCATTAAGAAAATAAAAAAGGCAGAAGTAATTTCTGCCCCTTTTAAAATCTATTAGCTGATTAATTATACTTCAGATTTTTCTTCTTTCTTCACTCCGCCTTTTATTTCAAAAATAATTTTGGCATTTTCTTTATCAAGGCCGGCGACAAGAATATCACCGTTTTTAATATTCATATTTAAAATCTCTTCTGCCAGCGGATCTTCAAGATACTTTTGAATCGCCCTGTGCAATGGCCTTGCGCCAAATTGAGAATCATAACCTTTTTCTGAAATAAACTTCTTTGCATCTTCTGTAAGTTCCAGCGTAAGTCCAAGATTATGCAAACGCTTGGTTACTCCTTTCATTAAAATATCTATAATAGAGAAGATATCTTCTTCAGTAAGCTGGTTAAATATTACCACATCATCTATCCTGTTTAAAAATTCAGGACTGAATGTACGCTTCAATGCTTTTTCAATTACTGCCTTGTTGTTCTCTTCCGAATTCTGTGCCCTTGAAGCAGTTGTAAAGCCCACCCCATCACCGAAATCTTTCAATTGCCTTGCACCGATATTTGATGTCATAATGATCATGGTATTCTTAAAATCTATTTTTCTTCCAAGACCATCTGTAAGTATACCATCGTCTAAAACCTGCAACAAAATATTATAGATATCCGGGTGCGCTTTTTCAATTTCATCCAAGAGGATTACAGAATATGGTTTGCGCCTAACCTTCTCCGTTAGTTGGCCGCCTTCTTCATAACCAACATAGCCCGGAGGCGCTCCAATTAACCTGGATACCGTGAATTTTTCCATATACTCACTCATATCAATTCTTATGAGCGCATCATCGCTGTCGAACATGTATCTTGCCAGGGCACGTGCCAATTCAGTTTTGCCCACACCCGTAGGACCAAGGAAAATAAAAGTACCAATTGGTTTTTTTGGATCTTTTAAACCTACCCTGTTACGCTGAATTGCTTTTACAACTTTTTGTATCGCTTCATCCTGCCCAACAACAGCGCCGGTAAGGTCCGTAGCCATTTTGCGAAGCTTTTCAGTTTCTGCCTGCACCATTCTTTTTACCGGAATACCGGTCATCATACTCACTACTTCTGCAATGGCTTCTTCATCTATGGGATACCGTTTGTGCTTGCTTTCTTCTTCCCAGTCAGACTTTGCTTTTTCCAGTTCTTCCTGCAACCTCTTTTCTGTATCCCGCAAAGAAGCGGCTTCTTCAAAACGCTGGCTTTTTACAACTTTATTCTTTTCGTGTTTTATGTCATCTATCTTTTTTTCCAAAGCAATCACCTCTTCAGGAACATTAATATTTTTAAGATGAACCCTTGCTCCTACTTCATCCAACACATCAATTGCCTTGTCTGGAAGTAAACGATCTGTCATATATCTATCACTGAGCTTTACACAGGCATCTATTGCGTCATCGCTGTAAGTAACGTTATGATAATCTTCGTATTTACTTTTTATGTTGGTAAGAATTTCAATTGTTTCCGCAACACTTGGCT
>CBIGQT010000010.1:0-15804 GCA_966191655.1 uncultured Ginsengibacter sp. | reverse complement strand
TTGCTTTCTTTCGCCTGATCTCAATCAAGCATCATTTTATTACTTTCAACAGATACATAATATTGATCTCTTTTCATACCCTCAGGGTAAACCAAACCAAGTGAGATTACATTTTTTGTATTTTGATATGGAGAAATATTCTTTGCTGAAAGTGTAAATCCATAAAATTTTTTCAAATAGTAATTCAGCATATCAGCATTATGTTTTACAGAAGAATTAGCTATAATAATTGTTGATTTATTTAAGTTGAAATAACCATTCTTTTGAGTAATCTCAACGGGTTTTGGTATAATACCAACCGGTGTTTGTGACAATGCGGACAAGTTAAACAGTATTAAGAAAGAGAATAAGGTATTTTTCATGAAAGATGTTTTTTGAAGTGTATGAGTTGGTTCCTTTGTATCGAATCAGTTCTTTAAAACCGGCAATATTAGTTTTGACTGATTTTGATTATTGCGATATATTTTTATCGTTGCCTTTTCAAAATCTTTTTCATCAGCGGCTGGTATACTTATAAATTTTTGCGGATTCATATCTACCAAAGGAAACCAACTGCTTTGAACCTGTACCATTATTCTATGGCCTTTTTTAAAAGTATGTAGCACATCATTCAATGTTATGTCAACTTCGCTTATTTTATTTGGTGTAAATGGCTCTGGGTTTTCATAACTATTTCTGAATTTTCCCCGCATCACTTCTGCACGCACCAATCTTTCAAATCCATCTGATAAATTATCTTTCATTATTGTTACAAAACTATTTTCATAAGACGGTAACACATCAATTACTTTCACAATAAAATCTGCATCCGTGCCGGTAATGCTTACAGAAAGTTTGGCAATTATTCTTCCTGCAATCGTTACATCTTCGGTGAGTGTATCTGTTTCATATACCAACACGTCGGGCCGTTGCACAGTGAATCGCTGATCTTCTACCATATATTCATCATTTCTATTACTAAATCTTCCATTTGTGTAAGGCACAGGATTAGCAGGGTCACTGGCATATTGGTCGAAGCCTGCATTATTTAATTGTTTTTTAGTTGAAAGATGATGATCTTTTCCAAAGTAGTAATTAATCTCCTTCATATTTGCCGGAGGCCATTTATTAAAATGTTCCCATTTATTAGTTCCGGTTTCAAAAACAGTTGCTTCGGATGCATTAAAATTTCCTTCATCTTTTAGATAATAGTTGAAAAATTTTGTTTCAAGGCTATCCTTATAATATTTATTGATGTTGGTATCATAAGTGTAAGTTCCGAATTCATTCCATTCGTCGTCTGACCAGGCTCCATGCGTCCACGGCCCCATCACAAGGTAATTTTTATTTACCGGGTTTTGTTTTTCTATTGCTTCGTACGTATGCAAAGCCCCGAACAAATCTTCCGCATCAAACCAGCCGCCAACAACCATTACAGCTGCTTTAATATTTTTAAGATGAGGCCTTATATTTCTTTTTTGCCAAAAACTGTCATACGTGTCATGTTGCAGATATTCATTCCAGATGTAAGACTCATGATTAAAATATTTTACAGATTGCGTGTTCTTCAGCGGACCGAGATTTAAGAAAAAAATGTAAGCATCCGGCATTCTCGCCCTGAACATCCTGGAGCCATAATCCTGCGTAGGCCCATCACTGTTTTTACCAAAGTAGTTCATGAAATCAAAATTATCCAAAAGAAAAAAGGCGCCGTTATGATTAGCGTCATCGCCAATAAATTCATCTGTTACCGGCGCCTGCGGGCTCACCGCTTTTATTGCAGGATGCGCACCAGGCAGGCTTGCAGCGGCATAAAACCCGGGGTAAGAAATGCCGTATAAACCAACACGCCCGTTATTATTCTTTATGTTTTTTAACAGCCAATCTATTGTGTCGTAAGTGTCACTGCTTTCATCAACATCAGTTTTGCTCTTTTTATTTTCTATATAAGGCGTCATTTCAAGATTGTGCCCTTCGCTCATGTATCTTCCCCGAACATCCTGGTAAACGAAAATATATTTTTCCACCATAAGAGAAATATTAGGTCCTAATGAAGTTGCATAATTTTGTAATCCATACGGACTAACGGAGTAGGGTGTACGCTCCATTAAGAATGGATAATTTTTGGCGGAATCTTTGGGAATGTAAATAGCCGTAAATAGCTTTACGCCATCGCGCATGGTAATGTAAACTTCTTGTTTTGTGTAATTTTTTTGCGGATACCAATCATCAACATCCTGGCTTTTTAAATAAATATTCATCAGGCAACAGATGGCAAGCAATGTTATTTTCATGAACTGGCTTAATTTTTCAGAACAGGTAATATAATTTTCGATTGATTTTCATTATCATGATAAATGCGAATGGTTGCTTTTTGAAAATCACTATCATCAGCTTTATAGATATCTAAAAATTTTTGCGGATTGCGATCAACTAATGGAAACCAACTGCTTTGTATTTGTATCATTATACGATGTCCTTTCAAAAAAGTATGTGCCACATCCGGTAATTCCCATTTTACTTCTGTAATCTGTCCCGGAACAAATGGCTCTGGCTTTTCAAAACTATTACGGAATTTTCCTCTCATAATTTCTGCACGAACAAGCATCTGGTAACCACCCATCGGGTAAGGATTAACCGGATCCTTTTCGGCATAAATATTTACATCATTATAACCTAAGTAATCCGGGAATACATCAATTACTTTTACCAGGAAATCGGCATCAGTTGTTGAAATGCTGGTCATAATATCTGCAATAATATTCCCGGTTAGGGTAACCGGCTCCGTTAGCGTGTCTGTTTGAAAAACCAATACATCTGGCCTGCGTGCAGCAAAACGCTGGTCATCGGTCATATAAGTTCTTGTTCTGTTGAAATGTACAAATTCTTCGTAGGGCACCGGTTTGGAAGGATCACTGGTGTATTCGCTGAAACTATTTGCAGCCGTGGGTTTTGCCCAATCTAATTTTCCTTCAGGCTGAAGGTATATCGTTCTATCTTCTTTATTTTCGGGCGGCCATTGTGAAAATGTTTTCCATTCATTTGCGCCTGTAATAAAAACATTTGCTTCCGCTATTTGTGAAATATCTCCTTTGCCTTTCAAGAAATAATTGAAGAAAGGAATTTCAAAATGCTGCTGGTAGTATTCACTTGTGTTTGAACCAAATTGAATATTGCCGTGATGTGTTCCATCATGATTAGCCCATTGACTATGATACCACGGGCCTTCAACAATTTTGTTAAAAGCTTTGCCGGGGTTATTTTTTTCTGCAGCTTTATAAGCATTCCATGCTCCCCAGCAATCTTCAGCATCAAATAAACCGCCAACCCACAACATGGCAGGTTTCAAATTATTAGTGGCATTGCGTGCATCCCGGGCTTGCCACCATGCGTCATAATCCGCGTGAGACATCAGATCTTTCCAAAACGCAATACTATCACCCATGTATTTTGAGAGATTTTTTAAGGTACCAGCATCGAGAAAAAATTTATAATTATCATGAATAGTATAACCAAGAGAAGGAGGTGCAACAGATATAGGTTTTGGATGAGGAACGCCAAAGCCAAAACCTGTTGCGGAATAAAAGTCAAATGCATCCATCTGAAAGAACGCACCTTTGTGATGAAAATCATCACCAATAAACCAATTGGTAACAGGCGCTTGCGGGCTAACTGCTTTTAATGCAGGATGATTACTTGCCGCAGCCATTGTTGAATAAAAGCCAGGATATGAAATTCCAAACACGCCTACATTACCGTTATTATTGGGAATATTTTTTACAAGCCAGTCGATAGCATCATACGCATCGCTTGCTTCGTCAATTTCTTTGCCCTTTTTTGTTGCATTAAACGGCCGCACATCTTTAAATTCGCCTTCACTCATCCACCTTCCACGAACATCCTGCGTTACCATTATATAGCCTTCTTTACAATATGCCATTTCATAGCTGTTCCAATAATCTCTAAAGTTATTCTCACCGTAAGGCGCACACGAATATGGAGTACGTGTTATTAATATCGGATGTTTTTCAGTTGCATCTTTTGGTATATAGACAGAAGTAAATAATCTGACGCCATCCCGCATGGTGATATACTTTTCCACCTTAGTATAATTATTTACAAACCAAGCACTGTCGGCATTTTGAGCGAATGATAGAACATAGAATAAAAGAGAAATTAAAAGAGATGAAATTTTTTTCATGTATAAGTTTTAAAAATTAAATTTAGCTAATGATTATAAGTTTGCTGAAAGAAATTTATAACTAAATAAAAGGTTGTATAAAAAGAATAGGACTCCTAATGTATATGTTACATAAAGAATAGTTGCAAATTGAGTAAAGATTTTCTATTTTACTGAAGCAATTTTTTTATCAAAACAATAAATCATGCATACAGAAATTTTTAATCACATTAACTGGCTCGCAGTATTAGCTGCCGGGCTGGCCTACTTTTTTATCGGGGCAATTTGGTACTCAGCTTTGTTTGGAAAAAAATGGCGGCAATACAATGCTGTCTTTATAAACGATGCCAATGCAAAAAAAGGCGTAGCCTCAACAATGATTATTTCATTGATATTAATGATTGTATGTTCCTTAGGCCTTGCCATACTTGCCAAAAGATTTGGAATCTTTGGATGGACTGGCGGATTGAAACTGGGACTTCTTACAGGATTATGTTTTGCAGCGACTGCAATACATATTTCTTATGTGTATGAAAAAAGGCCATTAGGTCTTCATTTAATTAATGGTCTTTATAATGTTGCCGGAAATATTATTGCTGCAATAATTGTTTGTAGCTGGGCATAAAAATTTCCTTTTGATAGAGTTTTTTTTTCAATAAGGAAGCTTATTGTAGTGAATTATTTTGCTTTCAGACATAGGGATCACACCGTAATTAAAATCTAACTTTCAATCTTGGTAATTTTAAGCACATTAGTTGGCAAATGAAGGCTAACGGGTGTACTTCCGGTATTTACAACAACATCACCGGGTTTTAAAAATTCTCTTTCTCTTAAAATTCCTAATTGGTCAAAGAAGATATCATCAAGACTTTCTTCTTCATCATAAAATATAGCTCTTACTCCCCAGCTTAAACTTAGCTGGTTGATTAAACTTTTTTCTTTACTAAAAATGAACAATAAAGATTTGGGACGGTAACTGCTAAGCATAAAACCCGTATAGCCACTTTGCGTCATTCCTATTAAGCCATCGGCTTTTACATCTGCAGCAAGCTTGCAGGCGCTATAGCACAATGCATCACTCAAAAAAGATGGTGAATGCGGTTGCGGCGCCAGTATATCATTCCTGTTATAATCGTAAGCAGTTTTTTCTATTTCAAGAATTATTTTGCTCATAGTTTCTATTACCAGCGTAGGATGCTCTCCCGTGGCTGTTTCGGCGCTGAGCATCAATGCATCTGCGCCTTCTAAAACTGCATTAGCTACATCGGTGATTTCGCTACGATTTGGCTTTACCCGGTCTATCATGCTCTCCATCATTTGGGTTGCAACAATTACAGGTTTTGCACGATGCATGCACTTGCGGATAATTTCTTTTTGTATTAAAGGAACTTTTTCAATTGGTAATTCTACACCAAGGTCTCCGCGGGCGATCATAATGCCATCGCTTTCTAAAATGATATCGCGGATATTGGTAACGGCTTCGGGCTTTTCAATTTTAGCAATAACTTTTGCTTTACTTTTTCTTTCTTTTAAAATATCTTTTAAGCCCATAATATCTTTTACTTCTCTTACAAATGAAAGAGCAATCCAGTCAACATTCTGGGTAAGTATAAAGTCAAGATCGGCTAAATCTTTTTCAGTTAGTGCCGGTAAAGAAATCTTTGTGTCCGGCAGATTCAATCCTTTTTTAGATGAAAGAATACCACCCATCACCACTTCCACTTTTACGTCATTATTGGCTAATATTCTAACCACTTTTACTTCTAATTTTCCGTCATCAATCATAATGATGTTTCCGGGAACAACATCATTGTGCAGGTTAGGATAACTAACATAAATCTTTTCTTTTGTTCCAACACATTTTGTATTGGTAAAAGTGAGCAGGTCGCCTTGCTTGATTTCGAGGGCATTATTTTCAATTTCGCCTACACGCAATTTTGGCCCTTGCAAATCGGCGAGTATGGCAATATTATAAGGAAGGGTAGCATTTATTTTACGAATGGTTTGTATTATTTCGGCTTTGTTTTCATGCGAACCATGAGAGAAATTCAGGCGGAAAACATTTACGCCGGCCTTAACGAGGTTAACCATCATTTCATAACTATCGCACGCAGGGCCTACAGTTGCTACAATTTTTGTTCGCTTTGTTAAATGCTCCACACCTGCTTTTTTATCCATACCAGGCTGTGCGTATTTCTTTATATTTTTAGACATTGGCTTTTCTTATTTTCTTTAATATTTTTTTAATTGTGGCTGAGGAGTACTAACGGAAATGGTCAAACGATTTCAACTGGAAAGTATCTTTACTATTTTCATCCAGTCTTCACCTATCATTTCTTGCTTTTTTACAGCTTCATCCAGCCGGATGTAATGCATGCGGTTATTTACAATTCCAACAAAAACATTAAACCTTCCTTCCATTAAACATTCTACAGCTGCATAGCCCATGCGGCTTGCAATAAGCCTGTCAAAACAGGTAGGTGCTCCACCACGCTGTATGTGTCCCAGTATGCAGACTCTTATTTCCTGCTGTGGCATACGTTCCGTCATAATCTTTGATAATTCAGTAGCGCCAAATTCTTCGCCTTCAGCAACAACAACAATGTTTACTAATTTTTTTCTGCCATGCTTTTCTTCCAACGCTTTTAAAACATCTTCAATATCAGTTCTTCTTTCCGGAATTAATATATTTTCAGCGCCCGTAGCAATACCGCTGTGCAGTGCAATGTAGCCGGAATCTCTTCCCATCACTTCAATTATAAAAAGCCTGTCGTGTGCATCGGCTGTGTCTCTTACTTTATCAATAGCCTCCACCGCAGTGTTTACCGCCGTATCAAACCCAATGGTAAAATCAGTTCCGGCAATATCTTTATCTATTGTTCCCGGTAAGCCAATACAAGGAATATCAAATTCGTTACTGAATATCTGCGCACCCCTGAAAGAGCCATCTCCACCTATAATTACCAAACCATTAATACCAAACTTTAGTAGATTCTGATATGCCTTTTCTCTTCCTTCGTAAGTAAAAAACTCTTTACATCTTGCCGTTTTTAAAATAGTCCCTCCGCGTTGTATAATATTCGCAACACTTTTGCTTTCCATTTTAAATATATCGCCATCAATCATTCCTGAATAACCTCTCACAATTCCGTATACCTCCATACCATTATATATTCCTGTACGTACAACGGCCCTGATTGCCGCATTCATTCCTGGTGCATCTCCACCGGAGGTAAGTACGCCTATCTTAGTTACTTTTCTTTCCGCCATTGCTAAAAAAATTCCTTTTAATTTTTAATAATTGGTTTTAAAAGGTGTCAAAAATACACATTTAGCCGTATTATTGATAAATGAAATAATTGCTGCTTTAATTATCTTCATTTAAAATAATAATAATGAAAATAACTATAATTTTTCTCTTAGTGCCTATGTTACTATCTGTAAGTCTTTTTTCGCAAATTAAGTATCCTGAAACAAAAAAAGTAAACCAGGTTGATGAGTATTTCGGAACAAAGGTGCCCGATCCTTACCGGTGGCTTGAAGATGACAATAGCGCTGAAACCAGAGAGTGGGTGGAAGCAGAGAACAAGGTAACCCATCAATATCTTTCTTCTATCCCGTTTTATAATAAGGTGAAAAGCAGGTTGGAAGAAATGTGGAACTATGCAAAATACAGTTCACCATTTAAAGAGGGAGACTGGTATTATTTCTATAAGAATGACGGTTTGCAGAATCAAAGCGTTTTATACAGGCAAAAGGGATTAACGGGGACGCCGGAGGTATTTATTGATCCCAATGCGATGAGTAAAGACGGAACAGCTGCAATAGGTACGCCTGCTTTCAGCAAGAATAAAAAATATGCTGTTTACCTGGAAGCGCAGGCGGGCAGCGACTGGCAAATTGCGCATGTAATGAATGTGGCGGATAAACAATTATTAAACGATTCAGTGAATTACATAAAATTCAGCGGTACATCATGGAAGGGAGATGAGGGATTTTATTACAGCCGTTATCCAACGCCTGATGAAAAAAATAAGCTTACTAATCAAAATCAGAATCATAAAGTTTATTATCACCAATTGGGAACGCCCCAAAGTGAAGATGCCTTGGTTTATGAAGATAAAGAACATCCGTTGCGAACCGTAAACGCTTCCCTAAGTGAGGATGAACATTTTCTTTTTCTTTCAACCAGCGAAGGCACCAGTGGCTCGGAACTTTGGGTAAAGGATATGAAAAACACATCAACAGATAATAATTTTAAATTATTGATAAAAGGTTTTGATACAGAATCAGATTTTATTGATAATGATGGGGATTACTTACTGGTACGCACAAACGCAGATGCGCCCGATTATAAAGTTGTGCTTATTGATCCAAAAAATCCCGCGAAAGAAAATTGGAAAACTATTATTCCTGAACGGAAAGAACTGTTGGAATCCGTAGGCACTGCAGGTCATAAATTATTTCTTACCTATTTACAGGATGCTTCCAGTAAAGTATATCAAACTAATTACCAGGGCAACCTGGAAAGGGAAATAACATTGCCCGGAATTGGCTCTGCTGCCGGTTTTAGCGGGTATAAAGAGCTTTTTTATACTTATTCTTCTTTCGATTATCCGCCGGCTATTTTCAGGTATAATATTGCAACTGGCCAAACAGATCTTTTCCGCAAGAGTGAAGTAAAAATTAATGCTGATAATTACCAGACGGTTCAATCCTTTTTTACTAGTAAAGATGGAACTAAAGTTCCCTTGTTTATTACTTACAAAAAAGGTTTGCAGCTAAATGGCAACAATCCTGTTTTGCTATATGGTTATGGTGGATTTAATATTCCAATGACGCCTGCCTTTTCAATTTTTAATGCATTCTTTTTAGAACAGGGTGGGATATCTGTAATTGTAAACCTGCGGGGTGGAAGCGAATATGGTGAGGCGTGGCATAAAGCGGGTATGCTTCAAAATAAGCAAAATGTATTTGACGATTTTATTGGCGCAGCCCAATTCTTAATTGATAAAAAATATACTAATCCGTCCAAACTTGCCATGCGTGGCGGAAGCAATGGAGGCTTATTAATTGGCGCAGTAATGACGCAACGCCCCGATCTTTTTAAAGTAGCCATTCCCCAGGTAGGCGTTATGGATATGTTGCGCTATCATAAGTTTACAATCGGCTGGGCATGGGCAACAGAATATGGAAGAAGTGACAACAGCAAAGAAGAATTTGAAAACCTTTATAAATATTCCCCATTACAAAATTTAAAACCCGGTGTAAAATATCCGGCAACTTTAATAACTACCGGCGACCACGATGACAGGGTAGTACCTGCACATAGCTTTAAATTTGCCGCTACTTTGCAGGCGGATAACGATGGTACCAACCCTACATTAATAAGAATAGAAACCAAAGCCGGCCACGGAGCGGGTAAGCCAACCAGTAAGCAGATTGAAGAGGCCGCTGACATCTGGAGCTTCGTAATGTATAATTTAGGAATGGAATTTAGGGAATGAGTTATCATAATTGTTTGGGTTGGAAAATATTAATAAACCATATCGCAAGCATATATTGCATAAACCTTCACGATATTTAAAATTGCTATTTAATTATAACGACTGCTGTTCTTTTAAAAAATAAATAAAATATATGGGAGATTCAACAAATGTAAATACGAAGAGTACTAAGCAAAATACCTTTGATGCTATTATAATTGGTTCAGGAATTTCAGGTGGATGGGCAGCAAAAGAATTAACTGAAAAAGGATTAAAAGTATTGATGCTGGAACGTGGTAGAAATTTTGAGCACATAAAAGATTATAAATCTGCGTCTATGCATCCCTGGGAGTTTGAGCACAGGGGCTTTGGTACAGAAGAACAAAAGAGAACACATCCCGTTATAGCACGCGGCTGGGCGTTGTATGAGCCCATTATGGATTATTGGGCTAATGAAATAGATTGTCCCTATACAGAAATAAAACCGTTTACCTGGTGGCGCAGTTACCAATTGGGAGGCAGGTCTATTTTATGGGGAAGACAAAGTTACCGCTGGAGTGATCATGATTTTGCAGCCAATGCAAAGGATGGCATTGCAATAGACTGGCCCATTCGATATAAAGATATTGCACCGTGGTATGATTATGCTGAAAAATTTGCCGGTATCAGTGGTTCTTTAGATGGACTGGAACAATTGCCCGACGGGCATTTTCTGCCACAAATGGAACTTAACTGCATATAAAAAAATGTATCGGCCAGGCTGAAAGAAAAAATGAAACGCAATATGATCATTGGCCGTTTAGCCAACCTAACGGCTCCCATTCCGGATAGAACACAGTGCCAGTTTCGCAACAGGTGTTGGGAAGGTTGTCCCTTTGGCGGTTACTTCAGTACTCAATCCTCCACATTGCCTGCCGCTGTAAAAACTGGTAACCTAACAGTGCGGCCTTTTTCAATTGTTACAAAAATTTTATATGATAAAGATACAAAGAAGGCAAAGGGTGTTGAAGTATTAGATGCCGAAAACAACAAGACGTATGAATATTATTCTAAAATTGTTTTCCTTAATGCTTCAGCCTTAAATTCGGCGTGGGTATTAATGAATTCCGCAACGGATATATGGCCGGACGGGCTTGGAAGCAGTTCGGGTGAATTGGGGCATAACATTATGGATCATCATTATAATCTTGGTGCTTCGGCAAAAATTGAAGGATACGATGATAAATATTATTACGGAAGAAGGGCTAACGGATTTTATATTGTTCGTTTTACCAACTTGTTTGGCGATAAAAGAAATTATCTGCGTGGCTTTGGATACCAGGGATCAGCCAGCAGGGATGGATGGAGCCGTGATGTTGCCGAATTAAATATTGGCGGAAATTTTAAAGATGCGCTTACAGAGCCTGGCGACTGGACCATTGGCATGACAGGATTTGGAGAGATATTGCCTTATCATGAAAATAAAATTACGCTGGATGCAAACAGGAAAGATAAATGGGGGCTTCCCGTTCTTGCCATGGACGCAGAGCTAAAAGAAAATGAATATGCTATGCGGAAAGATATTGTTGCAGAAGCCAGGGCCATGTTGGAAGCCGCTGGATGTGAAAATATAAACACCTGGGACAACGGGCATGCTATTGGACATGGTATTCATGAAATGGGAACAGCAAGAATGGGTAACGATCCCAAAACTTCTGTATTGAATAAGAACAACCAGGTTTGGGATGCAAAAAATGTTTTCGCTACCGATGGAGCTTGCATGGCTTCATCTGCATGCCAGAATCCTTCTCTTACTTATATGGCGCTTACAGCAAGGGCTGCAGACTTTGCAGTAAACGAATTGAAAAAAGGAAATTTATAAAATTGATACAGCCTTAAAAAAAACTGCCCGTTAAAGGCAGTTTTTGTTTGCGATAAACTTTTAATACCTTTCTTAGCCACGCCTGCGATGGGAAAACCAGCCTTGGTGACTGTTTCTGTAATAATGATCTTTAAATCTTCTTTGATCATAACGTGAATGATCATATCGGCCTCGGCTCATTTCATCTCTGCCCTGGTTGTGCCGGCCCTTGTTATAACTATAGCTATTTGGGCTATTGTGGGAGTTTTGTGAATATTGATCACGATTATTTCCCCCGTTTTGTGACTGGTACCCGTTACCGTTAGATTGATTTTTATTTTGCCGGTGACTCCCTGATTGGGCAAATCCTGTGGTCAGGAAGCCTGCAAAAAAAAGAAGTGTAATAATTTTTTTCATAATTCTGTTTTTAAAATTGTTTGTAATGGATATAGGACGATGCTTTTACCAATAAGATTACAAACTAAATGTTAATACAGAATTGCTACAACATTGAAGGAGGATAAAATGAAAAATGGCTTTGGGAATAGAAGTATGTTGCCGGTTCGTTTTTCTTACCGGTTATCTATGTTTCTGATGATGAACTTTAATGCATACAATAAGCCAATGATTTTGTAAAGACAAACATTAGGCAATAGCTTCAGCAGCGCCGGCTGCGGCAGCTTCTTTATTGAGTTTATGTGTTTGGTAATATTTTCTGCGGTTAAAATAAATAGCCGTAAATACTACTAATAAAATGGCCGGCATTACAGCTACTTTCAAAAATGTATTGGAGCCCGCGATTGCGTCAGCAGCCGATGCTGTTGCTCCAGATTGTAACGCGGTGGCTCTGAAATTATCGTACCAGTGTCCCATTATAGGAACAATCAATGAAGTTGAAAACATTCCGGCGCCTCCCATTAATGAAAGGCCTAATGCTCCTGTATTGGGAAGATACTCCGAGACAAAACCTAACATGGTTGGCCAGAAAAAACAAATGCCAACAGCAAAAACAAATGCGGCTGCAAATGCTGCAACGCCACTCACCATACTTAACAATATCAAGCCGATTCCCGCAAACAATGCCGAGAAAATGAGCATGCCATTTGGATTGAGCCTGTGAACAACAGGGCCTGCAAACGATCTTCCCAATGCCATTAATGTATTTATAAAAACAAGAATTAATATTCCTGAAACATTGGCGCCCTGTAATAAAGCAACGATCCAGGTATTGGTTCCCAATTCAGTGGCGCCAGTCATGAACATACAAATCAGCATTATAATAAACAAAGGCCTTATGCATGCGATAAACATTTGTTTGGTACTAACGCCACTGGTTACCCGCTCTGTCTGGGGAAACGCCAATTTCCAGAACATAATACCATAAATAATAGCAGGAATAAAAAGGGTAGCAATCAGTATTCTCCAGTCAATGTGCATTTGTTCAATTAAAAAGTAAGACAGCAATCCACCGATAACAATTCCACCGGGAAACCATACATGAAAGCGGTTAAGCATGGTAGTTTTATTCTCAGGAAATAAGGTTACCGTTAAGGGATTACAGGCTGCTTCCACCATTCCGTTTCCCACCCCTATAAATACGGTTCCAATAAAAAGCATGGTAGCATCTTTAGCAACGAGGTACATAACGATGCCGGCTACATGTCCAATAAATGCAAGGCCTAATAAACGTTTCATGCCAACTATATCACATAGCGGACCGCCGAATATCATGGCCAGCGTGAAGCCCCAGAAAGCCGGGCTGAATATCCATCCCAATTGTTCTTTTGATAAATGAAATTCAGCGCTCCATACTCCTTCTAATGAAGCTCTGAAAGCGAAAGTCATCGCTGTAACAATAAGTGCAATACGGCTGGCAAGAAATAGCTGCTTACGATTAATGGTATTCATGAGTGTGATGTTTTTTAAAATGTTATTGACAAATTATTTATTAAAAACTATTAAATACAATTTCAGGAGAATTCGTAGTTGAACATTCATTTTGTAATAAATTGGGTAGATTTTATCAGGCAGTTAATTAATTCAGCCGGCCATATATTAAAGCAATCGTTAGTAAGAAATAAAAATAATATTTTTTAAACAATAAAGGCTAAAAAAATTTCTTTTAGAAAAGAATGAAAGAATAACTTTAATAAACATGGCTCTTAAAATTGGTAAAAAAGAATCCGCTATAAGGATCATAACGGTTCAGCAATGTTGATTGAAGACTTTAATAATACCATAGACTTTTGGTTGGATGAATTAAACCGATATACCTACAGCAGCCTATGTACCAAGCCATCCTCAAATAGCTGGTCAATCGGCCAATTATATTTACATCTTATAAATGATACAAGGTATTATTTAGAACAAATAAATATTTGTTTATCCAATAATGATAACAAAAATGAAGAAGCATCATCTGTAGGAAAACAAATGTTTCTTAACAACGCTTTTCCCGATGAAATAATTGAAGGAGCACCATCGAACGCTTTCATTCCGCAACCTGATAACAAAGAACAACTAAGGAACGGTTTAATAGATTTAAAAGATGAAATTAACAAAGCAGGTTTGTTAATTTCAAGCAGCACCTATAAAGGCAAAACAAAACATCCTGGCCTTAATTATTTTAATGCGAATGAATGGCTGCAATTTGGCGAGATGCATTTTCGTCATCACTTAAGACAGAAGAAAAGGATAGATGATTTTTTAAAATCAAATTATGTTTAGATGATAAATTGATACATGTAAATTCTGTCATTTGTAAAAAAATATTTTAAGGATGACAACCATTAACAAGTAGAAATGACCTGCGGTCTCTTCTTCCTTGCAAAACAATATTCTATATTTGAATGGTAAATATTTTCAACATGGTGGTTACGTTTTAATAAGAAATCTAAAACAAGGATATGGCTAAATTATATTTCGTATTAATCTTTACATTTTTTCTTGCACCGGCATTTGCACAAAATCTTGCGCAGGTAACAATAGATAACAGGGGTAAAGATGATGTCATCACTTTTTTACTTGATGAATCATTAGTTCTTAATATTACAAAAGATGGAAAAATTATTGAGTGGGGAACAGAGTACACTAACATAAGAACCGGAGTTTACCCAAGGTTGGAAAAGTACATGGGAAGAGAAGAATATTATCCATCCACTGCCAACGAAGCTTACGAGGGAAAGATAAAATATATCGGAAGAACCTTAATTACTTATTATACTTCGGATGATAACGAAATATTTAAAGGAAAAGTGGCAATACACTTCTTTATTATTATAATACGTATGATGATGCAGCGTTCAGAGGAAACCTGAAAAATGCCGGAACGGTTTTTTTTACTTACTATAGTTCATTTGGTGACGAATCTTACAAGGGAAAGATAAAGTCTGTAGGAACTACAAACATTTCATATTACGGCTCGATTGATGATAAAGCTTACAGGGGAAAAATAAAAAATATTGACAGGAATTCGTTTACATATTATTCTTCGTATGAAAGACCAGAATATAGCGGTATTATGAAAACAGGCTCTCCGATGATATCAAGCGGCAGTATAAAATACATTATTAAAAATTATTAAAAAAGGTAACCCGCATGCTATCAAATATCCGTTACCGTTAGTTATTTTATTTTTATTGCTCTCCTTTAATATTTACATGGAATAAACTGATTTTTTTAATGCAAATAAATAACCAATAACATTAATTATTTTTTTTTTTTTTTTTTTTTGAAAAAATTTTTTAACTATTTTGGCAACTACATGTAACATTAATAACACTATCAGGAACTAAAAACATCCTTATAATTAATTAATGCAGTCAATAACTCCCGTTCAGTCAAATGAAAGAGAAATTTTCATGGATGTATTGCGGGGCTTCGCAATATTTGGAATTTTCTTAGCGAATCTTAATGCTTTTAGCTGGTATGATTTTGTGAACCCGGCAGCAACAAGTAATATGTTATTACCACGGTGGGATAATAAAATGTTGTTTCTCCATCACGTGCTTATTGAAGGAAAATTTTATTCAATTTTCAGTTTTTTATTTGGATGGGGAGTTACGCTTCAATTAATGCGTTTACAGAAAAAAGGAGTAACGCCTTTTCCAATTATTAAGAGAAGGCTTTTTATAATGCTTTTGCTGGGAGCATTTCATTTATTATTATGGCCCGGCGATATTGTTTTCTTTTACGCATTGCTTGGTTTTGTTTTGTTGCCTTTATTTCGTTTTTCAAATAAGCAATTGCTTATAACAAGTTTCATTCTCATTCTTTCACCGGTTTTATTATATGGATTAAAAATGATATTTCCCATTCTC
>CBIGQT010000009.1:0-17205 GCA_966191655.1 uncultured Ginsengibacter sp. | reverse complement strand
TCCGCTCAAAGAGTTTTTTAAAGAAGGAACGGGTATATGGCTACCTGCAAATACCGAATTCTCTGTTGGGGCTGTGTGGCAAAATAATTTTGGTGAAACTTCAGATTTATGAAGTTGGTTTTCTGAAGTTTTAAGTGGTGAAAAAAAAACGCTGGGACTAAAAGTATTGCTGCTGTATATGCTTATAGCAAATAAGTACACAAGTACGATACTAAGTACGGCAATAAATCTTAAGGAACTTTTCACGCCGCAAAAATATGATTTTTATATGAGCGAATCCTTACTGGAAAATATAAGAGACATAAATTTTAAAGATTTATATATTCTTTAATAGTTGTTTTAAACAGGTTAATTTTTTTCAATTCACTATTGATCCTGATCTAATACGAAAACATTATTCTGCATTAGTTTTCCAGCTAGCAATCATTCGTTGTCCACGAACCAACATTTTTAAGCCTCTTCTCTTCAATGAAATATCCGGGCTTTTTTCTGTGTGTTCATCTATACTTTGTCTATAGCTGGCGATAATATTTTGATAGGATAATGTGCCAATTACATTACTGCTTTCTTTAGACACAACAGGTAATACGTCTATATTTTCTTTGGCCATTAATTCCACTGCCGTCCGCAAGCTGTCATCGATATAAACTGAAATATTTTTACGTTTGATTAGTTCTCCTATCGGAGTTTCTGCTTTATGAATTTTATTGAATAAATTAGATGAACTTAAAATGCCTTTGTATTCACCATTTTCATTTGAAACTATAAAATAATTGCGGTTATATTCCGGTTCGTCATTAAGCCAGTCCAATACTTCGCTGATATTATTATCGTCGCTGATAATTAATCCATTTTTCTCCATTACCTGTTCAACAGTAACCTTTTCTAAAATATCAGGCTCGTAAGAGTCAGGAGTTTTTACGCCCCTTCGGGAAATTTTTTCTGTCATGATGGTACTGTCCATAAGGAAGTAAGATACGATGTAAGATGCTCCACAGGTTGCCAGCAAGGGTAATAATGCATTTGATTGACCTGTTGTTTCCAGCGCAAAAATAATAGACGTCAAAAATGCCCTGGATGCGCCTGCAAATAAAGCTGACATTCCAACTAATGCGGCTAATGGCAACGTGACACCGGATGAAGGAAAGAGATAAAGAACCAGGCTACCCAATAATATGCCGGCAGCGCCTCCGATCGTGAACAAGGGGGCAAGCGTTCCACCAGATGTGCCGCTTCCTAACGCAATGGCCCAGGAAATAAATTTAAGGACGCATAGATTCAGCACTATACGCATTGTCATGTTGACCGACAGTAGGTCGGTAATGTTGACGTATCCCACACCGAGTGTACGGGGAGCAAAATATCCGATGATACCAACTGCCAGTCCTCCAATGGCGGGCCACCACATCCAATGTACCGGAAGCTTTTCAAAACCGTCTTCAATCAGGTAGACAATTTTTGTAACGCCTACGGATAGAAGGCCGATTACGATACCCATTACACTATAAGCAACCAATGAAGTATTAGTTGGCGTTTCAATAATTTTATTTACTGCGAAAACCGGCTCGGTACCAAACAATAAGTGATGACCTGCTGCACCTGTAATGCAGGCTAAGGCCACGGGGATTATGGAACGTGGGGAAAATTCAAACAACAAAAGTTCAATAGCCAAAAAAATTGCGGCTACGGGACTTCCAAAAATTGCTGCCATACCGGCCGTTGAGCCCGCAGCCAACAATATCTTTCTTTCATTATGAGTTATTTTTAATAATTGTCCCAACGTGCTGCCTAATGCGCCTCCCGTTGCAATGATAGGCCCTTCCGCTCCAAATGGCCCGCCGGTGCCAATAGCAATAGCCGACGAAATTGGTTTTAAATAAGTAATCGTTGGTTTGATTTTACTTTGGTTGGTTAATATTTGTTCCATCGCTTCGGGTATGCCATGTCCGCGAATTGCTTTGGAACCATATAAAGCCATCAGCCCAACAATAATTCCTCCAACTACCGGGACAATAATTACTCCGATACCGAGTAAGTTGTTTACAGGAGTTGAATGAGCGATAGACCAGTTTCCATAAAAAGAAATATTTGTAACCAGGTTAATTAAATAAATGAGGAATTTTGCAATCAAGCTGATACAAACTGCTACAAATACAGATAACAGGGATATAGTAAGCAATCTCTGCTTATGTACTGATGCCGGCGGAGTAATATTTTCCGCTTCGAGAGTTGGCTGTAATGAAATTGAAATAGGGATTCCATTTTCAGGTCTTTCATATTTTTTCATGAATTAATTCTTATCTGGTCGAACGCAAAAATATGATATAAATCATATTTTATATCTATTTTTAACAGGGAAATATTTGCATAATACGATATAAATTGAAAAACACTAAGTGAAAAGATTTTTATAAATGAAAAAGGCTGATAATAGTTGCAATCTGAAAACATGCTTTCTGTGCAGGAATAGTTTAAAACATTGGTTGCCTGCAATACAAACGAATAAGCAAAATTTTCAGTTTAAAAAAGGGCAAAAAATTTTTGAAGAAGGAAGTATAGTAAAAGGAATCTATTTTTTATTTAAAGGAAACGTAAAAGTTCATAAAAAATGGGGGAAGGAGAAGCAACTCATTTTGCACTTTTCAAAAGAAGGTGATATAATCGGGTATCGCGGGCTGGGAAATCAAAAAGTATATCCTGTTTCGGCAACGGCTTTGGGAGAAGCAACACTCTGTTTTATAGATATTCCTTTTTTTGAAACTACCTTACAGGCAAACCCCCGGCTGGCTTATACCCTTATGCAGTTTTATGCCAATGAACTGCAACATGCGGAGAGAAGAATTGGAAATCTTGTCCATTTCGATGTAAAATCACGTGTTGCAGAAACGCTGCTAATGTTGAAAAAAGATTTTGGTGAGAACGGAAATGGATACATAAATATCACTTTGACCAAACAAGACCTGGCCTCATTTGCCGGAACCACTTACGAAACTTTCTTCAGGATGATTACTGAATTAGAAAAAGAGAAAATTGTTCGTTTAACAGGAAAGGATATTGCGATTTTAAAAGAAAAAAAACTGGAAAAATTAATTGAATAGAACAGGATATTTTCTAATCACTTTCTAATGTTACATTAATACCGAACTAATTAGGGCGCTATAATTTTGAAGAGAGTAATAAAAATTTTGTAGAACCAACCCTTTCAGCAATCTGTAAAGAAATTTTCTGACTTATAATTTGTAACCCTTCTTCAGTTCATTTACTCTAACGTTATAAATACATTAATAAAATTAATTGAAACTCATGAAGCAAAATGGAAATACATTTTCAGGGCATCTTAATGAAATTGAATTAAAAAAAATCAACGGAAATATACCTGGCAGTCTGATTGAAAGATTACAGCACACAAATACGGATAGCCTGGATGATGAAACCAAAATAAAATTCATTCGTGAACATTTTAAGCAAATAATGGTTTTATTAGGTCTTGATATAAATGATGATAGCCTCAGGAATACGCCTGAACGGGTTGCCAGGATGTATGTCAAAGAAATATTTAGCGGTTTAAATACTGAAAACAAACCGGGCATTACGCTTTTTGAAAATAAGTACAACTTTAATGGAATGCTTGTGGAAAAAAATATTACAATTTATACGTATTGTGAACATCACTTTGTTCCAATTATTGGCAGAGCTTATGTCGCTTATTATTCAAGCGGGAAAGTTATCGGGCTTTCTAAAATCAACCGCATAATAGAATATTATTGTAAACGGCCGCAGGTACAGGAGCGTCTTACAAACGAAATTGCGGAAGAATTGAAAGGGGTGCTGCAGACTGATGATGTTGCGGTTGTTATTGATGCAGTGCATTTTTGTGTTTCTTCAAGGGGAGTGAGAGATGCAAATAGCAGTACCATAACTTCTTTTTATGGAGGCAAGTTTTTATTGCCCGATGTAAGAAGTGAATTCCTGGATATGATTCATTAAGAAGAAGTAATTTCAAAACATATTTGGAACCGGGGTTAAACACATATCAGCAATTTAAGGAAGGATAGTAAAGCGTTGCAAAATAACATCAGATTGATTGAAAATATTACTACTATAAGCGTGAAGTATAGCATCTATAAAAAAATGATATTAAGTTGAAAAATAATCCCATCATAAGGCTCATAAAAACCGCTGATATCAGCAAGGTATTCGAAATTTACAAACCCTTTGTTACATTAACCACCATTACCCCCGAACATGAAATTACGGACCCGGCAGATTTTTCAAAAAAAATTAAAAAAATTGCTGCTTATTACCCGGTTTTGGTTTGTGAAATAAATGATATAATTGTTGGCTACACTTTTGCCAGCAGGTTCAGGCTAGCTCAGGGCCATCAATGGTCAGTGGAAACAAGTATTTATCTTGTCTCAGGCTATTATGGCAGAGGCGTTGCAAAAACCCTTTACCAGACCCTATTCAACATATTAAAACTTCAGAATTTAATCAATGTATTTGCCGGGATAGTTTTGCCAAATGCGAGAAGCGAAGCATTTCATAAAAACCTGGGCTTTCAGGAGGTAGGTATTTTTGAAAAAGGTATTTATAAATTTGGGAACTGGCACGATGTAAAATGGTCGCAGCTATCCCTTAAAGAACATTCAAAAAATCCATTATTTCCAAAGTCAATTAAAGAAGTGATGCATACAACGCCGTTCGCAGATATTTTGAAACGAGCGAGTATCAAAAATTTAAATAAACATATTTAATTATTCGGCCCGGATCTAATGGTGGATGATATATAACAACAATTAGTGGTGTTATATGATATTTAAGAGATTAGAACTTATTAGTCTGACAATAAAATTTTGTTTCTTCTGTAACCTTTTTGTTGCCTCCTTACTCTAATAGGTTTTGTTGTGTCTTTCGCGGAAAGACACATTCGCAAGACAAAATATTACTTTATGAATTACGCGACCAGTTATAAAAATATTGAACAATTTCCTGACTCAACAGTTATACAGGAAATTCTATTTGGCAATAAAGCGCTATTTGAAATTTTAATCCGCCGCTATAATCCTGTTCTTTATAAAACAGGGAGAGGTTACGGCTTCAATCACCAGGATACAGAAGACCTGATGCAGGAGGCATTTATCAATATTTTTAAAAGTCTCTCTAAATTTGAGAATCGTTCCTCTTTTAAAACATGGATCATAAGAATAATGCTGAACCAGTGTTATCATAAATCTCAAAAGTATAGTTATCAAAATAAACCCACTGTAGAAATTTCAGTTAATCAAAATTTCGTTGTGATTTATCTGACTACCAATATCTGCTACTTTGACATATCTGTTGTTAACAAAGAATTGAAAAATGTTATCGAGGCTGCGCTCAAAAATTTACCTGAAGATTACAGGATGACTTTTACGCTGCGGGAACTAACCGGATTAAGCGTAGCCGAAACTGCTGAGTTATTAAACATTACAACGGCAAATGTAAAAGTGCGCCTGAACCGTGCTAAAATGATGCTGCGAAAAGAAATAGAAAAAATATATTCTCCTGAAGACATCTACGAATTTAATCTCATCTATTGTGATAAAATCGTAGATAACGTTATGAAAAAAATATGATGCCGTCGGGTGTCAGCTTTCTTTTATCAACTTTTATTTTATTGTAACCTTTCCTTCTTTCGGATACTCTAACTAGTTATAAAATAAATTAAACTTTAAAAATTATGAAACAATTTATGAAGCCTTTTATGGCCGCGATGGTCATAGGCATGTTAACTACCGGTAATGCATACTCGCAATCAGCTAGCCCTAAATTATCCGATCCTGAAATAGCATCTGTAGCGGTAGTCGCTAATCAAATAGATGTGAATTATGCAAAAATTGCAAAAGTAAAATCTAAAAATGCGGATGTATTGAAATTTGCTCAAACCATGAGCGATGACCACACTGCCGTAATTAATCAGGCCGTAGCATTGGTTACTAAATTAGGCGTTACTCCAAAAGATAATGCTGTAAGCCAAAAGCTTTTATCTGATGCAGAAAAAACAAGAAAGCAGTTGAATTCAAAATCTGGAAAAGCCTTTGACAAAGCTTATATAGATAATGAAGTTGCTTACCACAAAGCCGTTATCAATGCTGTCCAAAATTTGCTGATACCGCAAAGTCAAAATACGGAATTGAAACAATTATTACAGGATGTGGTACCCACGCTAAAAGCACATTTGGCTCATGCTGAAATGATACAAAAAGAGTTTACAAAAAAATGAACAAAAATTTAAAACGGGGAGGAATGATTTTGGGTTCCATCTTTCTCCTCTTTTTTGCATATAGTTGTGGCACTCCGGAAGAAAGAACTATTAAAGTGCCCGAACCTGATTCAACGGGAGCTAACGCAATATCCGCCCACCCTACCGGCCCTCAGTTGCATATCATTGAAATAAAAGATATGAAGTTTCAACCGGAAAGCCTTTCAGTGAAAAGAGGAGATACTGTTATGTGGATCAATCGCGATATGGTTACGCACTGTGTAAGCGAAGAAAATAAAAAAGCATGGACTTCCTCAAATATTGTAACGGGTGCATCATGGAAAATGGTAGTTGAAAATAACGCTGATTATTTTTGTGCTATCCACCAGGTGATGAAAGGAAAAATCATTTTGGAATGACGTTTTGATATTTGCCCCTTTTTCCAAAAGAAATATATTTATCCAATAAAAGAGTTTTTTGTCTTTTATTAGATTTCTTTTTTTTAACTTTGCCTTGCAAAAGAAATGAATGTTTTCAAAAACTTGTGAATACGCCATCCGCGCCATGATTTTTATAGCGCAAAAATCAAAAGGCGGGAGTAAAGTAGGTATAAAGGAAATAGCTAAAGCAATAGATGCCCCCGAGTATTTTATTGCGAAGATCTTGCAGGATTTAAGCCGTAAGGGCCTTGTTCAATCTTTAAAGGGACCAACCGGAGGATTTTATGTTGAAGATGAGTCGTCGCTTTGTTCGCTGGCGGATATTGTAAAAGCAATTGACGGCGACAAGCTTTTTTTGGGATGTGGGTTAGGGCTTAAAAATTGCAACGAACTAAAGCCATGCCCTATTCACAACCAATTTAAGAAGGTTAGGGAAAGTATTTATAACATGCTGGAGAATGCTACTATTGGAGAGTTTAGCAAGCAATTAGAAAAAAATCTTGCCTTTTTGAAAAGGAAATAATTTTTTTTAAAATAATAAAGGACAAAAAGGTATTAATATATTTTTTATGCCGGCCAAGTTCATTTTGAGGTCGCTGACAATTTTTGTTTTGACAGGCCTTTTTTCAATTTCGTCGAATGCACAGGCGGATAGTGCAGTTAAACACATTGCTCCTTCTCACGAGGGAAGCATAGTTCTTCTCTTTATTGTGGCGGGTATTGCGTTAGTGGCAGTAATCTTTTTAAAGATAAAAACCTCCGAAGTTCTTATGAATGGAAGAAAGAAAAAGCAGGCAGATGAAGAAGGTCGCCTGAATCAATACATAAGTAATATGGATAGCAAACAAATAGATGAGTTCGTTCAATATAAGAAAAGCAAAAAGGATCAGGGACCGTCTTCAGGTGGTAACATTAATTCTTTGCTTTTGACTTTCTTTTTCCTGTTGCTTTCTTTATTTCTCACCCAAAATATTTTTGCGCAAACCGGCGAAAAAAACTCAAGTTCCGTTCTTAGCGATCCTGGAGTAGTCATCACGATTATCTTAATTCTTGTTCCCATATTGGCTGGGATTGTTTTAATGATATTTAAAGTAAGAAATGTTTTAAAGCAATATTACAGGAAGCGGGATATGGACGAAGCAGAAAAGTTAGCCACTTTTCTGAAAGAATTACCCAATGATGAAATAAACGAGACCTTATTAAAAAGAAAAGCTGCATTGGATTACCGGCTTGCTAACGATGAGTTGTCAGGGCATTTGAAAGCAGAGGACAGCAAAGGCTTGATTAATATAAATACCAATAGCAGCATTCCTGTTGTTGCCATAAAAAAGAAGGCCCTCAAACGACCAAATAAAGGTCCTGAGTTAACAAGACTTATTTTATGGTACCTGGGCTGCGCAACCATTTGGTTGGTGGTTGGCACTTCAGTAGGAGAGTATCTCGGTATTAAATTCGTGGCGCCCGATGTAGATCATATAAGCTGGTTAAGTTTTGGACGCCTCAGACCGGTGCATACCAATATAGTCTTCTGGGGTTGGGCATCGCTGGGTATGCTGGGACTTGGATATTACATTGTGCCTACCGTGAGCAATACTTCTTTGTGGAGTATGAAACAAGGCTGGTACACGCTAATTCTTATTAATGCTTCTGTGGTATTGGGTACAATATGCCTTATGGCAGGCATCAACAATAGCGGTGGCGAGTACCGCGAATACATCTGGCCGGTGATGTTGTTATTTGCACTTGCGCTTGTATTAACGTTAATTAATTTTTTAAGAACCATCGCCAAACGCAAAACAAAAGAAATTTATATTTCCAATTGGTACATGGTGGCGGCCATAATATTTGCAATAGTAATTGTGTTGGTGGCCTATCTTCCCTTTTGGGCAAACGGTCTTGGAAATACGATTGTACAAGGTTATTACATGCATCAGGGTGTGGGTATGTGGTTTATGCTTTTTACCCTGGGCATTGTTTATTACATGCTTCCACAGCAACTTAATAAACCGATCTATTCTTATAGTTTGGGTATCCTCGCATTCTGGACCCAGATATTATTTTACACATTGATAGGTACGCATCACTTTATTTTCAGCGCTATTCCATGGTGGTTGCAAACCGTTGCCATTGCGGGCAGTGCAGGCATGGTAATTCTGGTGGTAGCCGGAACAACAAACTTCCTCATGACCTTTAAAGGATCATGGTATAAGTTGCCGGGCAGTTACACGTTGCCCTTCTTCCTGGTCGGCATCATATTTTATTTTACAGGTTCTATGCAAGGCACGGCAGAAGCGTTTCGTACGTCTAATTTATATTGGCATTTCACTGATTTTACCGTTGCGCATTCTCATCTTACCATGTATGGAATCATTTGCTTTTTTGTCTGGGCCGGCATATACGCAGTGGTGCCGCGCCTTACCGGTAAAGAGCCTCCGCAAATAACAGTAGGCGCTCATTTCTGGCTGGCGCTGATCGGTTTACTTTTTTATACCGTTCCTCTAATGTATGGAAGCACGATCAAAGGAATAATGTGGATGCAGGGAAAGCCATTTATTGATGGCGTGGTTTTCATGGCTCCTTATTGGTTATGGCGTGCTATAGGTGGCAGCCTCATGTGGTTTTCGCACTTATTCTTTGCGTATAATATGTATAAAATGCTGGCAGGTCACGAGGTTGTTGACGTGAAGGATTTGGCGCTGGAAAAATTGAAAAGCGAATAAAATAATTTTTGATCCAATTGCATAAAAAGATATTGATATAACATGGAATTATTTGATAATCATAAAAAACTTTTTGGGACAGCCACCTTATTTTTTGTTGGTTTAACGATACTGGTAGCAATTATCCCGGCACTTACTATGCAAAGTAATAATGCCGTTCTTCCCAATGCAGAGCCATTAAGTACCGAAGCTTTGAAAGGCAAAGAGGTTTATATCGCTAATGGATGTATAGGTTGCCATACCCAGCAGGTACGTAATGTAGATATGGATAAAGTGTGGGGCTCACGTCCAAGCATAGCCGCAGATTATGCAGGTGACCACCGCCAGGATTTTTGGCGTAATACCGCTACGATGCTAGGCTCTGAAAGAACCGGGCCAGACCTTACTAACGTGGGCAACCGGCAGGCAAGCAGAGACTGGCAATTGGTACATTTATTCGATCCACGCATTGTTGTTGCTCAATCTATAATGCCAGCATACTCCTGGTTGTTTACGATAAAGCCTGTTGCCGCAAAAGGGGATGTGGTCGTAAATATTCCTAAACAATATTTGAATGGAGATACCGGGAAAGTAGTAGCAAGCAGAGAAGCATTGCAGTTAGTTGCTTACCTGCTATCATTAAAGCAAACAAAATTGCCTGATGGTACGGCTACTCCAGGATTTTTATACAAGACGGAAACCAAAAAAGCTGCCGGAAATGCAACGGCTTCAAAAGCATTAAATGGCGTAGCCTTATATACAGCTAATTGCCAAAGTTGTCACCAGGAAAATGGGAAAGGTTTGCCGGGGGCTTTTCCTTCGTTAAATGGAAGTAAAGTGGTAACAGATGATAATCCTGAACTGATGGTAAACATTATAATGAATGGATATAGCGGCCGTGAAAAAGAAGGATTTGGACCAATGCCGGCAGTGGGTACTATGAACAATTTAAGTGCGGATGAAATCTCCGCTATTATGAATCATGAAAGATCAAGCTGGGGCAACAATTCCAAACAGGTAACTCCTGAAGAAATACAAAAATTAATGGATGCGGCGAAAGTAGCTGCACCGAAATAAATGCAAAAGTAATTTCGCTAAAAAAATAAAATCATTTTATCATGAAAAAAATATTTGTATCAATGTTACTGGCTCTTTCGGGCTTCACAACATTTGCATGTCCTGCCTGCGAAAAGCAGCAGCCTAAATTATTAAGGGGAATCACCCATGGCGCAGGCCCCGGTGGCAATTGGGATTATGTCATCGTAACCGTAGCCCTAATCATTGTTCTCTTTACACTTTTCTTTTCCGTTAAATGGCTGATAAGGCCGGGAGAACAATCGCAAAGCCATATTAAGAGACTTGTTTTAAATAATGAATAAATGAAAGATAAAAGCACCATATTTATTTTTCTGGATGATGAACAAAAGCCCATCGCGGAATTTGTTTCGCCGGTAAATTTTGAACTGGATACGCGTAAAATGGTAGATGGGAAACATACACTGAAAATTGTAAGTAAAGACCCTACTGGCAAAGAGGGCCTTCGCATTGTTCCATTTGAAGTAAGAAACGGACCGTCCATCGCCATTGACGGTATTAAAGAAAATGCTGTGGTTGACGGTGTTTTGCCGCTTATGATTAACGCCTACAGCAAAGGCGACCAGAAAACATTTTTAATTGAAGGAAGCGAAACACCGCAGAGTATTCCTTCATGGGTATGGATATTGATAATTGGTTTTGTTGGTTGGGTACTCTATTATCTTATCACTTACCTCTCAATGAAAGAATAATTAATTATGAATGAAAGAAAGAAAAGAAATAATATCACCGGATGATATAAAAACATTGGTAGATACATTTTATGGCAAAGTGAGAAAGGATGAATTGATCGGGCCAATATTTGATAAAAGGATTCAGGATCGCTGGCCTCAGCACCTTGAAAAAATGTACACCTTTTGGCAAACAGTTTTACTGGAGGAGCGTACCTATTTTGGAGCCCCATTTCCACCACACGCAAATTTGCCAATAGCTCGCAATCATTTTGAAAGATGGATGGAATTGTTTACACAAACCGTTGATGATTTGTTCACAGGCGCAATAGCCGAAGATGCAAAATGGCGTGCTGGTAAAATGGCTGAACTGTTTGAATCTAAAATAGAATATTTCAAAGGCAACCCTTTCAAAAGTCTAATATAATGAACATTATTATTTTTATTAGCGCCTGCACCTTTGTGTGGGTGGGCTTTATAGGCGCCATTAGCTTTATGGAATCGTGGCTGAAATTCAGGGCGCCAAATCTTTCCATGCCTTTGGGATTGAGTATTGGCAAATTAGTGTTCAGCGCTCTTAATAAAGTGGAGTGGGCTTTTGTTATAATTATATCGGTTAGTTTGTTTTTCTATGCAAATGAAATAGAATCTATGTTGGTAGTGTTTTTTCTAATAATCATTTTGATTGTTATTGTGCAAACTGCCTGGCTACTTCCCGCTCTAAACAAAAGAGCAAAAGCAATCATCAGCGGGAAAAAAATTTTACCATCGTCTAACCTGCATTATTATTACGTTAGTCTTGAATTTGTAAAGCTCTTGCTGTTGATCTTTTTTGGTGGCGGACTTCTCAAATTTATGTTATAAGAATATGTAAATCTTTTTAAAAATGGAAATGAAACAATTATTTAATAACAGCCATTATAAAGTTTTGGAAGTTTCGTTAAACAAAGGCGAGTCAATGCCGCTTCATAAAGCCACATCTGAAGCATTTGTTATCGTAAAAAAAGGTGCAGGTAAAATAATTTTTGTTGACCGGGAAATACAATTGATGCAAGGCACAACCCAACTGATTCCTGCTAATGAGCAGCACCAATTGAAGATAAATGAAGATTTTACTGCGTGTATTACACTCGCGTCCCAGGCTGAAATTAATTTTGTATAAACGATTTGAAATTGTCTTTGCGTGGAAAAAAAGCAACAGGCAATACTTTTAATAAATTCTATAATGGTTATACAAAAATGTGATATCAGGTTTACAATAATAGATGGCGATGAAGAGCGTGTTGTCGAAACATATACTTCTGAATACAGAAACCTGATGGCCCTGATAACTGACAAAATTTATGTAGAAGATTTTGGTGATTGCCAGGGAATGGGCAGGTGTGGAACCTGCATAGTTGAAATAATGAATACAGAAAATAATTTTCATTTTTTGGAAAGAAATGAAGAGGCAACTATAAAAAAGACAGGCATAACAAATCCAAATTACAGGTTAGCTTGCCAGATTCTCATTAATGAAAAATTGAAAAATTCAACGTTTCGAATTTGCTATAATTATTGAGATACCGAAATAAAGACTTAATAAGGCAGCGTTCGCAATTTAAAAATCGGCAGATTAAATGAAGGCCATCTTAAAAATTATTTCCAAAAAAAATGTTTCAATTTTTGGAATCCTGAGGCGCTATATTCGCCTCTGAATTGTTTGTAAAAAAATAATCAATTAATATAAAATCCATGAAAAATGCGGATACGTTATGCGTACACCCCGTTAGTGAAGATCATAATTTTAGGGGCTCTGTAACATCGGTCATATTTCCTTCAACTGCTTACAATTACCTGGATGGCGAATTGCAATATCCAGGATTCTATTCTACCTATAATCAAAGAAGGTTGGACCAAATTATGGCGAACCTGGAGCAAGGTGAATGGGGTATGGTTTTTAGTTCTGGTATGGCAGCAATTACAACATCTATTTTATCATTTGTAAAAAATAGCGATCATATTATTTTTTCAAGAGATCTTTATGGCCGCACATGGAACTTTGTTGAGCAGGAACTTCCCAAAAGAGGCATCACCAGTAGTTATGCAGATAACACATTAGAAAGTTTTCAATCTCTGTTAAAAGAAAACACAAAAGTAATTTATATCGAAACCCCGTCTAACCCGCTTTTAAATATTTTCCCTCTAAAAGAAATTACCTCTTTTGCAAAAGAACATGGATTGGTTACAATAGTGGATAATACTTTCGCTTCGCCCATTAATCAACTACCGCTTTCCCTGGGAATTGATATCGCCGTTCACAGTGGTACCAAATATCTTGGTGGCCATAACGATCTTCCCTTTGGAGCATTGGTATCTAATAGTCAACATCACAAAGAGCTCATTTTCTCCACAGCAAAGATTTATGGAGGCTCCCTCTCACCTTATCAATGCTACCTGGTGGAAAGGAGTTTAAAAACTTTGTCGTTAAGAATTAAAAAGCAAAATGAAAATGCATTGAAGCTTGCTGAATATTTGGGAAGGAATCCTGTAGTGAAGAAAGTTTATTATCCGGGGCATCCATCGCATCGTGATCATCAAATTGCCATTAAACAAATGATTGGTTTTGGTGGAATATTATCTTTTGAAATCGATGTAAGCCGGGAGCAAGTGACAATCTTTTTAAAAAGCCTTTCACTTATTCAGCCGGCATTAAGCCTTGGAGGAGTGGAGAGTTTGATTTGCTCACCGATGAACTTCTCACAGAAATTTATCAGCCGAACAGCGGCATAGTCTTGGTATAAATGATAATTTGTTGAGGCTATCGGTTGGTATTGAAGATGCCGAAGATTTAATTAATGATATTAAGTTAGCTATATTAAAAGTTGCTTAAATTAAAATAATACATTTCTATTAGTAAATGTGATAGACACATCCCTTTCTTAAAAAAACGGAAAGGCCATTATAAAATAAACAGCATAACAAATTCAAATCACACACTTTCATTTCAAATTTTTTTTAAATCGAATAAAAAATTTATACACGTTATTTGATAAAATATTTAACAAGAACAAGATTATTCATCGTTACATTTCCTTTGCTGTTTAAAATATAATGACCAACAGATTTTATGTTGCCGGCAATAAAACTTTTATTCAAATTGTTTTTAGGCAATACTTCTTTCATAATCATTACTTACTTCCAAAATCGTAAACATTTTGTTACCTGAAGGGACTTTCCATTTTACTTTTTGTCCCTGGCGAAAGCCAATTAAAGCAGTTCCGATTGGAGCCATAATAGAAATTTTTTTCTCTTTGATATTTGCTCTGTCAGGTGTTACAATCATCAATTCCATTTCTTCACTTTTACCTTCCGCTTTTATTCGTACTTTAGAATTTAAGCCTACTACATCGCTGGGAAAATTATTTTTATTGACAAGTGTAGCTTTTTTCAGCTCAGCGGTAAGCTCTTCTGCGTTTCGCCTATCAAAGGTTGATTGCCTTCGTGCATTATTCAGATAAGAAATGAGTAATGAATAATCATCTTTTCTTATTACGAGTTTGTTTTTTATCTTTTTCATTTTTATTTAATTTAATTGTGGTTGAAAATCTTGTTGCTGTTTGAACTTGTTTAATTTTTTGAAATATATTTCTTCAAAGCTTTTTGTGGTTTGTGCGTCTATCCTTTTAAAAAATTTTGAGGCATGGATGCTTTCGATATCCGAAAAACCACAGGCTTCCATCATTTCTTTAGTTGCCTTAATGGTATTCGAATGAAAGTTGAAAACACGCACGCTTTTGTCTATCGGGTCCAGGCCCTTATACAAAGCCGGATTCTGTGTTGCGATTCCAATCGGGCACCTGTCGGTGTCACATATTAATGCCTGTATGCATCCTAATGAAAACATCATTCCCCTGGCACTATAACATGCTGATGCTCCAAGAGCCAGTGCCTTCAATATATCGAACCCTGTAATGATCTTGCCAGCAGCAATTATTTTAATGCCGTTAGATAAATCATATTCATCCAATGTTTGCTTTACAAACGCAAGAGCATCATATAACGGCATACCCAAATTGTCCGTAAACTCTAACGGTGCTGCTCCCGTTCCTCCTTCGCCTCCATCAACAGATATAAAATCTGGAATGCAACCGGTAGATTTTATCGCACGACATATATCAATAAACTCTTGCTTAGCACCTATACAGATTTTAAAACCAACAGGCTTTCCATCGGATAATTCTCTCAATAGCTGGAGAAATTGTACCAGTCCTTCGGGCGTGTTGTATTCGGCATGTGCTGACGGAGAATGAATAATAGTGCCGGATTTCACCTGCCTTATTGCAGCTATCTCCGGTGTATTTTTTGCGGCGGGCAAAATGCCGCCATGTCCGGGCTTGGCGCCCTGCGATAATTTCAGTTCAATCATTTTTACTTCGGGACGCAGTGCATTTTTTCGAAACGCAAGTGAATGAAATCTTCCTCTTTCATCGCGGCACCCAAAATATCCTGTACCAATTTGCCAAATCAAATCACCGCCTTCAAGATGATATTCACTTATACCACCTTCGCCTGTGTTGTGTGCAAAACCGCCCAATTTTGCTCCCCTATTTAATGCAGTGATGGCTGTTTTGCTGAGTGCGCCATAACTCATAGCGCCAATGTTAAAAATACTCGTATGATAAGGTTGCATGCAAAGTTGATTTCCTATCCATACACGCAAATCCTTTTCATCTAACGATTTCGGATAGACGGAGTGCGCTGCCCATTCAAATCCGGGACTGTTTGGGTCAGCTTGCATTCCAAATGCTACCGTTTGTTTTTCGTTTTTTGCTCTTTGATAAACGATAGATCGCTGACGCCTGTTGAAGGGTTTTCCATCAAGATCGGATTCGAAAAAATACTGCCTTATCTCCGGCCGTATTGATTCAAGAAAATAACGGACATAGCCTACTAAAGGAAAGTTGCGTAAAAGCGCATGATTTTTTTGGCGAACATTTATAATCGCTAATAATAAAGGCGGTATGCTTAAAGTAAGAGCCCAATACCAGTTTGGATTATTTACAAAAGCAGCTTTTATTATGATTACATTAATAAGTATAAGCGAGAATATAATGATCCTGCTTGTTGAAACATTTTTTTGTTTGCCGGACATAGCAATAAGTTTTAAAAATTAAAAAATACAAAACCCATTCCCCGGATCTGCATTTAAATCAGAGCCAGGGTTTACTTATTGAAGTCCTTGAAATTTGGGTAATAATGTGATCTTTGAATACAGGAAGAGAATATGTAGTTATAGTATGACCGGACTGCAACCAACAATTGTTTGCAGAAAAGATTTTTATAGATATGTATTTTAATGTTTGTCATATTTTTTGATACATGATATTTTAACCGGAAATTCTATTTCATTTAAGCCAGGATCAAAGCAGCCTCTTTAATAAATTAATTATTTTCAACTCCGGCCATTTTTGAAAATATCATTTCCCAATTTTTTATTTTTCTTTCTAATAAGGGCAAATCATCAATATTATTTTTCTTGCTTTCAAAAAATGATAATGCCACCGCATCTCTTCCATCTTTGAACTCAAATTGTAAATGAATAGTTTTAAGAAATTCTTCCAATCTTCTTTTTCTTAGTTCATCCGGCTTTATACTGTCATAAACTGTTTTCATTGAGATGGATTTTACTTTATCCAACTCGATGATGTATGAAGAATTTGAACCATTGTTTTCTTCTACTACCAATATTTTTCGTTTGATTCCATCAACCCCGAATATTTTCTTATTTAGTATCTCATGGCTTGAAAAGGATAGATTAAACACAGATCCCATCTTGCTAAGCAAAGAATATTTTATCTTATTAAATTTTGAATTTTTGTTTTTCATCATAAAGAGCTAAGAAACAGTTTCGGGATTACATAGCTGTTTCATTTCAGTCCCCCAAAATTATACCCTGATCATTAGTTTGGCATTAAAGGAACATTAGAAAGTGATTAGAAAAGAATTTGAAAGATTAGACTACTGCCACATTTATTTGGTGAAATAATCGTTTCTAAATGATCCTGAAAAACAAAAAA
>CBIGQT010000008.1:0-18320 GCA_966191655.1 uncultured Ginsengibacter sp. | reverse complement strand
TGCCAGCTTAACTTATAAGCTTCGGCAATTTCTTCAATTGTTGCTTCATTAGGAAGATTAATAGTTTTAGAAATAGCACCGCTTATGAAAGGCTGTGTTGCCGCCATCATGCGAATGTGCCCTTCATGATGAATGTATCTTTCACCGATGTTTCCGCATTTATTAGCGCAATCAAACACTGATAAATGTTCACCTTTTAAATAAGGAGCACCTTCAACGGTCATGGTTCCGCAAATGTAAATATTGGCTTCTTCAATTTGCTCTTCGCTAAAGCCCAATGCTTCCAATAAACTCCATTCAAAATCGTTGTATTGCTCTTGTGAAAATCCTAATCTTTGCAAACATTCTTCTCCAAGATTATATACATTAAAAACAAAACCAATTTCAAATGCTGAAGACATAGCAGCTTCGAGCTTCTGAATTTCAAGTCCATTAAATCCTTTCTGGGCAAGGCTTGCAGGATTAATGTGTGGTGCGCCATTCAGTGAAGCATGGCCTTTTGCATAGTTTACTATTTCTTCAATTTCCTTTTCAGAATATTTTAAATTTCTTAAAGCCTGTGGTACACTCTGATTAATAATTTTAAAATAACCGCCACCGCTTAATTTTTTAAATTTCACCAAAGCAAAATCAGGTTCAACGCCTGTGGTATCGCAGTCCATCACCAGGCCGATAGTTCCTGTTGGCGCAATTACAGTAGTTTGTGCATTGCGATATCCATACTTCTCTCCCAACATCACAGCATCATCCCAGGCTTTTGTTGCGGCTTTCAATAAATAATCAGGGCAATATTTTGCATTGATACCCTGTGGCTTTATTTCTATTCCTTCATAAGCATCCATCGCGTCATAGGCTGCCGCACGATGATTGCGCATTACACGAAGCATGTGCTGTTTGTTCTCACCGTACTTTCTGAAAGATCCCAAATGAGCGGCAAGCTCTGCAGATGTTTTATAAGCAATGCCAGTCATGATGGCTGTTATAGCTCCCGCAATGCCGCGTGCTTTCTCGCTGTCATAAGCAATACCGCTTACCATAAGCATACTTCCAAGATTGGCAAATCCTAAGCCTAATGTTCTGTAATCATAGCTAAGTTGAGCCACTTCTTTACTTGGAAACTGTGCCATCAAAACAGAAATTTCAAGAACCGTGGTCCAGAGGCGAACCGTGTATTCAAAACCATTTACATCAAATGAATTATCGCTTTCATCAAAAAACCGGCGAAGATTTACAGAGGCAAGATTACAAGCGGTGTTGTCTAAAAACATATACTCACTGCAAGGGTTAGACGCTCTTATTGATCCTCCTTCTGGGCAGGTATGCCATTCATTAATTGTTGTATTATATTGTGTTCCCGGATCAGCACAACGCCAGGCAGCATAATTAATATCATCCCATAATTTTTTTGCTTTTACTTTTTTCATGGTGCGTCCATCGCTTCTTGCTTTCAGTTCCCAATCACCATCATTTTCGAGCGCATGAAAAAATTCATTGGGTATACGAACAGAGTTATTACTGTTTTGCCCGCTGACTGTTTTATAGGCTTCACCTTCATAATCACTCGCATAACCTGCATCAATTAATGCAGCCACTTTCTTTTCTTCCTCAACTTTCCAGTTTACAAAAGTTTCTATTTCAGGATGATCCAGATCAAGGCAAACCATCTTTGCTGCTCTTCTTGTTGTACCTCCGCTTTTAATAGCGCCTGCTGCTCTGTCACCAATTTTTAAGAAACTCATTAAGCCGCTGGAAGTACCGCCACCGCTCAGTTTTTCACCTTCTCCGCGTATGCTGCTAAAGTTAGTTCCGACACCGCTTCCATATTTAAAAATTCTTGCTTCCCGAACCCATAAATCCATAATGCCGCCTTCATTTACCAAATCATCATCTACACTTAATATGAAACATGCATGCGGTTGCGGACGCTCATAAGCAGATGTAGATTTTTTTAACTGGCCGTCATTACTATCTACAAAATAATGTCCTTGTGGTTTTCCGGTAATGCCGTATACTTCATGCAAACCTGTATTAAACCATTGAGGTGAATTAGGTACACATGATTGATTTAATATTCCATAAACAAGCTCTTCATAAAAAACCTGTGCATCTTTTTCAGAAGCAAAATAATTATTCCGTTCGCCCCATATGCGCCAGCAATGCGCCATACGATGCGCCACCTGTTTTATGGTAGTTTCTCTTCCTGATGATCCATCAGGCTGAGGCACACCTGCTTTACGAAAATATTTTTGAGCAAGTATATCTGTTGCAATCTGGCTCCACTGTTTCGGCACTTCCACATTATCCATTTGAAATACAATTTCTCCCGTGGTATTTTTAATTACCGATGTGCGGTAATCATATTCAAACATATCAAAGGGAGATACGCCATCTTTGGTGAATTGACGCTGAAAAACGAGGCCTGTAGCAGACAGATTTTTACTTGGCATTGGGCTAATATTATATTTAGGTTAATAATTATTTTAGTGATGCAGGAGAACGAAAATATTTTTTATCATTCATAAAACTCAGTCTAAATTTTGCACAGTCTGTGGAAAAGAAATGTGTATAATTTCGTAAGCCATACGCACATTGAGTTTAAAAATTTTTGCACATTTAAATAAATATTTTTTGGCATAAAAAGATTTTTTCTGATTAACTTATTAGTTCATTTTTATCCATGAGAGTCGTAATACAAAGAGTATCAGAAGCATCTGTAACTATTGATTTTTTAATAGCAGGCTCAATAGCGAAAGGCTTGCTGGTATTGGTTGGCATTGAAGACGCTGACGAAGATGAAGATATACAATGGCTTAGTAACAAGATAGTTAGCCTTCGCATTTTCGATGATGGAAATGGTATTCCTAATATTTCAGTAAAAGATATTGATGGAGATATTTTAGTAGTAAGCCAGTTTACTTTACAAGCCTCAACAAAAAAAGGAAACAGGCCTTCCTATATAAAAGCAAGCAAGGCTGAGGTTGCCATTCCTCTTTACGAAAAATTTGTTATACAATTATCAAAGGATTTAGGTAAAAAAATATATACAGGAGTTTTTGGCGCTGATATGAAAGTTGCATTAGTAAATGATGGGCCGGTAACGATAATTATTGACTCTAAAAATAAAGAGTAAGTTTATAACACGAATTTTTATCACGAATTACACGAATTGATTTTTGGTTATGAGTGAAATAATATTAAAAGAAGAATCATACGAACTTATTGGAATTTGCATGGAAGTCCATTCAGAGTTAGGAATGGGCTTTAGAGAAATCGTTTATAAGGATGCACTTGAATATGAACTAAAATCAAAGATGATTCCATACAAAAGGGAAAAACAATTTAAAATAATGTATAAAAATATCATTCTGCCACATTCTTATAATTCAGATTTCATTGTTTATGATTCAATAATTCTTGAAGTAAAAGCCAGTTCAATGATTGTAACAGGCTTTGTAAAGCAAACTATAAATTATTTAAAAGCTTCAGGATTGCAACTTGGTATTATTGCCAACTTTGGTGAAAAATCATTTGTATCAAAACGTGTTGTATTTTAATTCGTGTAATTCGTGATAAGAAATCCGTGTTCGATAAAATTAGTGTAATAAAAAAAGATGGACATAACAATCAAAGAAGCCCAACATAAAATTGACCAATGGATAAAAACTGTTGGCGTAAAATATTTTAGCGAGTTAACAAACCTTGGAATTTTAATGGAAGAAGTTGGTGAGTTGTCAAGATTAATAGTTCGTATTTACGGTGAACAATCTTTTAAAGAAACGGATAAAAATAAAAAGCTAAGTGATGAAATGGCTGATGTGCTTTGGGTTTTAATTTGTCTTGCCAATCAAACCGGTGTTGATCTAACGGATGCACTACAGAAAAACTTTCATAAGAAAAGTTTGAGAGATGCTGAGAGACATAAGAAGAATGAAAAGTTGAAATAAATTTATTGCATGATACATTTTTTAAAAAAGCTGATAGACTATTTTGAAAAAGAAAAGATTGCTTACATGCTTTCAGAAAATGGATTGCAGCTTTGAAATTAAATAACTTTGGCTTATTATAAAATATGAGCGACACACCGCAACATTTTAAAGACCTTCAACAGAAACTGTGGCTTGAAAAAAAGCCCGAAGAAAGGCTGATGCAATTCCTTAAAAATAATGATGCGATGTTTAAAGCCATTTTGCAGGCAAAGCGGGAATTAGGCATCAAATATAATCCGCTGGAAGAGTACCGAAAATAAAATAATAAGAACTAAAAAGATAAATAAATGTGGAAAGTTTGAGTTCCTGCTTTTCCCAATTAAGTTTTCAGAAACAAGTTTATTCTAATCAATTAATCACTGCAATTCCTATCTTATTATCTTTGCCGACCTATGGCAAATGAACAAAATAATTTTAGTGAAATAATTGCACATTGCAAAGAGTATGGATACATTTTTCCCTCCAGTGAAATTTATGATGGATTAAGCGCAGTATATGATTATGGACAAAACGGTTCTCAATTAAAAAAGAATATACGTGATTACTGGTGGAGGAGCATGACGCAACTCCAGGAAAATATTGTAGGCATAGACGCAGCAATATTTATGCATCCTCTAACCTGGAAAGCCAGCGGCCATGTTGATAACTTCAGCGACCCGATGATTGATAATAAAGACAGCAAAAAGCGCTATCGTGTTGATCACTTAATAGAATCACATGCAGAAAAACTTGCGCTCGAAGGAAAAAAGGAAGAAGAGTATGCTTTGCTAAAAAATATGGATGAACTATTATCAAAAGATGATTTTGCGGGTTTAAAAAAATTAATAGATGATAATAAAATAATCTGCGCCGTTAGCAACACCAGCAACTGGACTGATATTCGACAGTTTAATTTAATGTTTGCAACAGAATTGGGAAGTGTTGCCGAAGATGCCAACACTATTTATTTACGCCCCGAAACAGCACAGGGAATTTTTGTAAATTTTTTAAATGTGCAAAAAACGGGAAGAATGAAAATTCCTTTTGGCATTGCACAAACGGGTAAAGCATTCCGTAATGAAATTGTGGCGAGGCAATTTATTTTTCGCATGCGTGAATTTGAGCAAATGGAAATGCAGTTTTTTGTAAGGCCGGGAACCGAAATGCAATGGTATAATTACTGGAAAGCGGAACGATTGCTATGGCATGAAAGCCTCGGCATTCCTGCATCTAAACTCCGTTATCATGATCATGTAAAACTGGCCCATTATGCCAACGCAGCCGTAGACATAGAATATGAATTCCCTTTTGGCTTCAAAGAACTGGAAGGTATTCACTCAAGAACCGATTTTGATTTGAAGCAACACCAGGAATTAAGCAAAAAGAAATTGCAATATTTTGATAATGATTTAAAAGAAGATGGTAAGCCCATTGGAAATTATATTCCTTACGTGGTGGAAACTTCTGTAGGTTTAGATCGTCTGTTCCTAACCGTTATAAGTAATTCTTATACAAACGAAAAATGGACAAAGGAAGATGGAACAGAAGATAGCCGGGTTGTATTAAAAATTCCTGCAAAGATCGCGCCTTACAAATTAGCCATATTTCCACTGGTAAAAAAAGATGGCCTACCCGAAATTGCCAAAGCGTTAATGAATGAGTGTAAACAAGGCTTTCATACTTTTTATGAAGAAAAAGACGCCATTGGTAAGCGTTACAGGCGAATGGATGCAATAGGAACTCCATTCTGTGTTACGATAGATCATCAAACAAAAGACGATGATACGGTTACCATCCGTTACAGAGATACCATGACACAGGAAAGGGTTTTACTGAATGATATAAGAAAATTAATCCTTGAAAAAATTCAATAATTTTTACATAAGTTTTGAAAATAAACAATTGTATTATTCCACAACTGTTAGCAGAATCAAAGATTTTTTTACAGCTTTTATTTTATAAGGAATTTTTTCATGCAGCGCTATTATTTGCTCTTTATCTGCGTGCGTTTCTTCAACATTGGCTATTAAACTTATTTTTCCCTTTATTACCTGAATACTTAAAATGTTTTCCGGATGCTCCGTTTGCATTTCCGCTTTTCTATGCAATGCAACCAGTATAATCCGCATTTTATCAGATTTAAAAACGGTTATTGCATTGCGGTCACCGTCCTGCCATGCATGTTCATTTTTTATTTGTTCAATATAAGAGGGAATATCTATTAATAAAACAGGAGAATTAATTTGCCGCTCTCCCTCAGGCCGGTTGCGGGTAGAATCAATTTCAGTATTTTCCATTTAAATGATTTTCTAATTTACCTTCAAAAATCATTCCCAGAAAATTGATTTATTTTTAAATAATTATTATCCGTACAATTCTAAATGAATTGATTTTCTATCATATCCCAAATCAGCTATTTTTTTTCGTGCATCATCAATCATTGCTTTCCATCCGCATAAATAAAAAGAAGCAGGTTTTAGATTTTCCAGGCTTTCACATGCTTCATTATTTTTTTTACAGATTTCTTCATACAGGCTATGCACGTAACCTGTGTATCCTTTCTGCCCATCCCAACCTTCCCGGCTTAGTGTAGGCATATAAATAAAGTTCTCAATTTTTCCCTCCATATCTTTCATTTCCTCATGATATAAAAGATCTCTTTTTGTACGACATCCAAAAATGAGATACAAATTTTTGTGCGAAATATTATGTAATTGCATATAATTAAGCATGCTTCTGAAAGGCGCAATACCCGTTCCCGTACAAATAAAAAATAAATCTTTTTCAATATTTTCCGGCAAAGTAAAAACACCCTGCGGGCCGCGAAAGGTAAGCTCGCTACCAACATGAATTTCCCTGAATAAATAAGGAGTTCCAGCACCCGATTCCAGTAACACTATTAATAATTCAAATACATTAGAACCATCAGGCCAGCTTGCAATAGAATAGCTGCGCCATCTTTTATTCTTCTGTTCATGAATGGGAAGATCAAGCGTAACAAACTGTCCTGGTTTAAAATTAAAAGATTCCAGTTCATTCACTTTAATAAAGAAACGTTTGGTATTATAAGTTTCGTCTTCTATTCGTATTACCGTTCCTGTACGCCAGGGTTCTAAAGCCATGTGCAGATAAATTTTGGGTAAAATACAAATGATATTTCTAAATGAAAAATTTACATTTATTACTTCTTCTTAATGATGTTATATGTTCTTGCTATAATTAGGTTAAGCAGAAAATACGCTTACCTTCGCAATGGTGATAAAAGTTGTTGAATGAACCTGGATGTGTTGATGAATATGTATGAAAAAGATTCCCGCATTTTTTCAATTGCGGATAAGATTCTATTATCAAAGCCGCAACACTTACATCTTTCAGGGCTTTGCGGCAGCGCTTCTCAATTTGTTGTTTCTTCTGTTTTTAATCATCCCCTAAGCGCTCAACTTAATCATCTCGTAATATTAAGAGACTCAGAAGAAGCTGCCTATTTTCACAATACAATTGAAAATATTACAAAGGCGCTTGATGTTTTTTATTTCCCATCATCCTTTAAGAACAAGAAAAATTATAGCCTTCTCAACAGCAGCCATGTAATGTTGCGAACAGAGGCATTGACCAAATTAAGCACGAACGGAAATCGCAAAATTGTTGTTTCCTATCCCGAAGCAATTTTTGAAAAAGTGGTATTGTCAAAAACACTTAGTGAAAATATTATTTCATTTAAACAAGGCGAAACAATAAATGTAGATGCATTGCTTGCACGATTTGTTGACTATGGTTTTGACCGGACCGATTTTGTGTACGAGCCCGGCCAGTTTGCTGTTCGCGGAGGTATACTTGATATTTACTCGTATGGCAATGAAAAGCCTTACCGCATTGAACTATTCGGAAACGATATTGACAGTATCCGGATTTTTGATCCTGAAACGCAATTAAGTGAAAGGAAACTGCTGCAGGTAAATATTATTCCTAATGTTGAAACTCAATTCGATACCGGTGAAAAAGTTTCTCTTCTTAATTTTCTAAATGAAAATACAGTTGTTTGGATGGAGGATTGGGAATTTATTAAAGAGATAATTGAGGAACAGATGGACGATGTTCGATTATTTGTGGACAGTATTAAAAGCGGTAAAACAAGAAATACAGAAGAGACAGAAGAAGACGAGCTAAATCAGAAAAAGGATATCTCAGTAAATGATTTTGTAAGCGCTTCAATATTGGAAGAACAAATAAAACAAAGACATATTATTGAGATTAGTACTAAATCTTACTTTACCAAAAATTCAAAATCAGAGAATGCGGAAACAACAATTGTAAATTTCAACACGGCGCCGCAACCGGCTTTCAACAGGAATTTTAATTTGCTGATTGACAGCCTGAAAAATTTTGAATTAAAAAAATACAGCATCTATATTTTCGCTGACAATCCAAAACAGTTAGAGAGATTGCATACTATTTTCAGCGATCTTAATGCTGAAATTAGTTTTACTCCTATTCCTGCGTCTATACATGAAGGTTATATTGATAGTGATCTAAAAATTATTTGCTATACCGATCACCAGATTTTTCAACGCTATCATAAATACAGGGTAAGGCAGGCATTTAGTAAAAACAAGGCGCTTACTTTAAAAACGTTACGAGAACTTCAGCCGGGCGATTATGTAACCCACATCGATCATGGAGTTGGGGTTTACAGCGGCTTACAAAAAATTGAGGCCAATGGAAGAATGCAGGAAGCCGTAAGGATCGTTTATAAGGACAATGATCTTCTATATGTGAATATCTCATCCCTTCATAAAATAAGTAAATACAGTGGCAAAGAAGGCACGGTTCCAAAAATGAATAAGTTGGGAAGTGATGTGTGGAATAAACTTAAAGACAAAACAAAAAAACAAGTAAAAGATATTGCCACCGATCTTATAAAATTATATGCTCAGAGAAAAAGCTTAAAAGGTTTCTCCCATTCTCCAGATAATTATATGCAGACAGAACTGGAAGCATCGTTTGTATACGAAGACACACCCGATCAAAACAAAGCAGTTACAGATGTAAAAAATGATATGGAGAAACCCTCGCCAATGGACAGGCTTGTGTGTGGCGATGTAGGCTTTGGCAAAACTGAAGTTGCTATACGTGCTGCTTTCAAAACCTGTCTCGACGGGAAACAGGCCGCTGTACTGGTTCCTACAACAATCCTCGCTTACCAGCATTATAAAACTTTCAGCGAACGTTTAAAAGATTTTCCTGTAACAGTAGACTATATTAACCGTTTTAAATCTTCAAAAGAAAAAAAAGAAACGTTACAGAAAGTACAGGAAGGTAAAATCGATATTATTATCGGAACACATGCATTATTAGGAAAGGAAGTTAAGTTCAAAGATCTTGGCTTAATGGTAATTGATGAAGAACAAAAATTTGGCGTGTCAGCCAAAGAGAAGCTGAAAGAAATAAGAACAACGGTTGATTCGCTTACACTAACGGCAACGCCTATACCAAGAACATTACAGTTTAGCCTGATGGGAGCAAGAGATTTGAGCATTATAAATACTCCTCCACCAAACAGGCAGCCGATACAAACTGAGGTGCATGTATTCAACGAGGATTTTATACGGGATGCTATCTATTATGAAACTGAAAGAGGTGGCCAGATTTTCTTTATACATAACCGGGTACACGGATTGAGTGAGATGCGGGCCTTATTGCAAGGACTTTGTCCTGACCTTAGTATTGCTTTTGCTCACGGCCAAATGGAAGGCGACAGGCTTGAAGAAACGATCCTTGATTTTATGGATCGAAAATATGATGTATTGGTCTGCACTAATATTATTGAAAGCGGTGTTGATATTCCGAATGTAAATACCATCATTGTAAATAATGCCCACCAATTTGGCCTGAGTGATTTGCACCAATTAAGAGGCCGCGTTGGGAGAAGTAATAAGAAAGCATTTTGTTATTTATTAGCTCCGCCAATGAGTACGTTACCCGCGGATAGCCGTAAACGTTTGACTACACTTGAACAATACAGTGACCTGGGAAGCGGCTTCCAGATTGCAATGCGTGACCTTGATATAAGGGGTGCAGGCAATTTGTTAGGGGGAGAACAAAGCGGCTTCATTGCAGAGATTGGCTTTGAAATGTATCAGAAAATTCTGGATGAAGCGATCCGTGAATTAAAGAGAAAAGAATTTAAAGAATTGTTTAAAGAAGAAATTCAAAAACAGGATGATTATGTTTCTGATTGTACGATAGATACCGATCTGGAGATATTAATTCCTGATGAATATGTTGAAAGCATTACAGAAAGATTGAGTTTGTATTCAAGACTTGATAATTGTGAAAACGAAAAAGATCTTGCCGATTTTCATAAAGAAATGATTGACAGGTTTGGCCCCGTTCCGTCACAATCCGAAGATCTTTTTACAACAGTACGTTGCAGAAAATTAGCGGTTGATTTAGGCTTTGAAAAGATGATCTTAAAAGATAATACGCTAAAATGTTTTTTTGTTGCCAATGCCGATTCGCCTTATTTCAACAGCGAAACTTTCACGAAGATTTTAAATTTTATTCAAACGCAAACAAACAAAGCCAGGTTAAAACAGGTTGGCAGAAATGGAATTTTGATTGTAAAAGACATTCATACAATGAAGGCTATGTATGAATTTTTGAAGAAGATGCACAAGGCCACCTTTTTAAATGAGACTTCCTTAACTAATTCCTGAATCGACTATAGATTTTCTCTCGAAGAACCTTATAAATAAAAAGCGATACAGCACTACTGTATCGCTTAAAATATAATGGAAGGATTTTACCAACCTTTTTTTGCAACGCCATCTTTTACAGCTTGTTCAGCGTTTGCCTCGCTAAGCATTGTAGTCATTTTATTTCCTTTTCCATCATCGCCCTGCGCCATATATCCACCTCTTGAAGTTTTTGTTATTACTGCATTTTGCATTGGTACATTTTTCTCTTTTGTTTTCATGCAATAGGCTGTTATCATTTTTGACATTTTGATTGGGTTTATAGTTAAAAAAGTTTGATTAGAGCCCAAAGTCAGTTGACAGTGGATTTTCAAATGTAGTAATTTATACGTATTTCATACTAATATATTTCCTCACAGGTGTGTATTAGTCATTTAAAAAGCTTTTCAATCTTTTTAATATTAATTTTAAACTGTATTTAAAATACGATGAAATAAAAAGCTTTCCCATTTTTTGAAAAAGCTTTTATAATAAAATAATCAATATTTGATACTATCTACACATCAAGTCGTGCATACTTTGCATGCGTTTCGATAAACTCTCTTCGCGGCGGAACTTCATCACCCATCAGCATACTAAAAACCCGGTCTGCTTCAACAGCACTATCAATAGTTACCAGCTTTAAAGTGCGGGTTGCAGGATTCATAGTTGTTTCCCAAAGCTGCTCGGAGTTCATTTCACCAAGACCTTTATAACGTTGCACTTTAACTTCATCTTCCTTGCCTTCTGCTACTTTTTGTGTCCATGCCTTTCTGTCTTCATCGTTCCATGCATAGATTTGCTCTTTGCCTTTTTTCAGTAAATACAAAGGAGGTTGCGCTATATAAACAAAACCCTGTTCTACCAGTTCCTTCATATACCTGAAAACAAAAGTTAATATCAATGTTGCAATATGACTTCCATCAACATCAGCATCGGTCATAATAATAAGTTTATGATAACGAAGCTTGGTTATATCCAATGCTTTAGGATCATCAATCGTACCCACTTTTACGCCCAGAGCCGTAAACATATTTCGTATTTCCTCATTATCATAAATACGATGCTCCATTGCTTTTTCAACATTCAAAATTTTTCCACGTAAAGGAAGTATAGCCTGGAAACTTCTGTCACGGCCCTGCTTTGCTGTTCCTCCTGCGGAATCTCCTTCTACTAAAAATATTTCACACCTAAACGGATCCTTATCACTGCAATCGGCCAGTTTACCGGGTAAACCGCCTCCCGTTAGTACGCTTTTGCGTTGCACCATTTCACGGGCTTTTTTTGCGGCCGCTCTTGCCTGCGCAGCTAAAATAACTTTCTGAATAATTGTTTTGGCGTCCCTGGGATTTTCTTCAAGATAAGCAACCAATACACGGCTCAATGTGGAATCAACAACACCCATCACTTCATTGTTACCCAGCTTGGTTTTAGTCTGTCCTTCAAATTGCGGCTCAGGAACTTTTACAGAAATAACTGCGGTTAGGCCTTCCCGAAAGTCATCACCTTCAATATCTACTTTTGCTTTTTCAAACATTCCCTCCTTTTCACCATAACTTTTGAATACCCGGGTAATAGATCGCCTGAAACCGGAGACATGGGTACCACCCTCAATTGTATTAATATTATTTACATAGCTAAAGAGGTGTTCCTGGTAACCTGTATTATAAATCATGGCAACTTCAACAGCAACATTGCTTGCTTCGTCATGGCCATCGCAATAAATTATATTAGGAAGCAATGGCTGGCGATTGCCATTCTTATCGATCAATTCAACAAACTCAACGATACCTCCTTCACTATAAAATGTTTTCGAATAGGTATTACCGTCATCATCCTTTTCACGTAAATCGTTTAGAACAATTCGAATCTTTTTATTCAGATAAGATAATTCTCTTAACCTGCTTTCAAGTATTTCCCTGTTATATTCTGAAACTATAAAAATGGAAGTATCTGGCCAGAACTGTATCTCAGTACCGGTTGTATTACTCTCTCCTATTTCACGCACTTTATATTGTGGAATTCCTTTTTCATATTCCTGCTCAAATATTTTCCCGTCACGGTTTACGGTTACATGAAATTTTGTGCTCAATGCATTTACACAACTTACACCAACACCATGCAAACCACCACTCACTTTATAAGTATTCTTATCAAATTTTCCACCTGCATGCAACACGGTCATTACCACTTCAAGGGCGCTTCTTTTTTCTTTCGTCATTATTCCTGTAGGAATACCACGTCCATCATCTCTTACCGTTATGGAATTATCTTCATTAATAGTTACCACAATATTTTTGCAATAACCGGCAAGCGCTTCATCAATAGAGTTGTCAACCACTTCATACACGAGGTGATGAAGACCTTTGTTGCCCACGTCTCCAATATACATTGCAGGTCTCTTTCTTACTGCTTCAAGTCCTTCAAGTACCTGTATACTGTCGGCACCATAGCCGTCTGGTTTTGGGGCAATTACTTCTGCTGTTTCTGATGTCATATAAAGGGATAAAAAATCGCTGTTAAGCTTGTAAAATTATAATCGTGCAAAGTTACGAATAATGTGCTTAAATCAAGCATCTGATTGCGTTTATTAAGTCATTTCTCTACAAATGATAAAACAATGTGGATAATTAGAAAAAACAATCTAACCACAATCAAATTGTTTGCAAAATGACAGCTCAAAGTTATTTATCAAAGTTGTTTATCTTTGCGTCCGTTTTATATGGTATATTCCAGTGACATACTATCAGTTGCCCTCAATCATCCTGTTATGCAGGAAGAAATGGAACTGGTTCATCATAAAGTGCAAAAGATTCCCGGCACAGTACAATACGTCATTAATCGTTATAGAAAAATACCGAATATTAATTTTGAAGATACCGGGATGATGGAATACAATTACAAATCCGAAGATAAAAAAGAAAGCAATCTTGAATTAATTTTTTGTGTTACAGGAAACAGGTACTGCCGGCAAAAAGATTCAGAATGTAATTTTTGTAAAAATTCCCAGTCAGAACATTGCCGGGAAATAGTCGATACGGTTGATGTTGCCAGCTTCAAATTTAACTCTGATCATCTTTCGCAATTTGTGAAAAGTTTAAAAACCACTTCTTTTTCTGAAAGTATTTTAAACTTTAGCCATACATCGTCGTTCGCAAAATCTTTGCCCCTTTGCAGCAAAACACGAATTGTTTTGGATGCTTTATTAAATCATTCTTATTCTGAAAGCCTTGAAAATATTTTTATAAATGCACAAACGCAAATGCTGCTATTATATAGCATGGAATGCATGGCAGGCGACAGTGAAGACTCTTTTAGCTGTAAATTTTTAGCTAATGATGCGGACAGGGAAAAGATAGCTTTGGCAAGAGAAATATTATTAGAACATATCAGCGAACCATTAACTATTAAAGAGCTTAGCCGTAAAGCTGCCATTAATGAGTGCTATTTAAAGAAGGGATTTAAAGAAATGTATGGCACCACGATTTTTGATTTTTTTCAAAGCCAACGCATGGAACATGCCAAATATCTTCTGTATGAAAAAGGATTGAGCGTTACCGATGTTTCTGCATTACTTGGCTACTCTTCGATATCACATTTTTCCACTGCTTTTAAAAAACATACCGGCTTAAAGCCCTGTGAATTATTGTTTCATTAAGGATTAGGATCCCGTTCTTTCCTGTATTTTTTATACATTTTTATTGCAAGCAAAAGTAAAAACGTAATTGCAATTAGCACCCCTAATCCCCATACAACACTAAGCAACTCTTTTACTACTGCAAGCATTACAATTGCAATTAAAAACAATGTTGCCACTTCGTTCCATATTCTTAATTTTTGCGAAGACCATTTAAAATTTTCTTTTTGTTGCTGCTTAAAAATTTTATGAAGACTCAAATGATAAATAAAAAGTCCAAGAACAAAAAGTAATTTTACCAAAAGCCACGTGGGGAGACTACCGTATAATATTCCTATCCACGTTCCAAAGATTAATGTAAGTATTGCTGACGGCCATGTAATACCATACCATAGGCGCTTTTGCATAATGCCAAATTGTTTCATCAGAATAGTTTTTTCAGGTTGAGATTTCGTATAAGCTTCTGCTTTATACACAAAAAGCCTCACCATATAAAAAAGACCGCTGAACCAGGTAACTACAAAAATAATGTGCAGGGCTTTTATATAGAAATACATTTATCTGATTGAATTTTATTGAATGATATTTCAAATAACGTAATTATTTTATTATTCAGTTACGTATTTTGCAAGCGCTTCCACCCATAAAGGATCTGTATTAAGGCAAGGTATCATTTTAAAGCTCTCTCCTCCTGCATTCATAAAAATTTCCCTTCCTCGTATTTCTATTTCTTCCAATGTTTCCAGGCAATCGCTCACAAAAGCAGCGCATATTATTAGTAATTTTCTTACACCTTCTTTGGGTAGTTCCTGCAGGCGAATATCGGTAAAAGGCGTAAGCCATCCTTTTCCCAGACGGGATTGAAAAGATATGCTGTATTTATTTTTTGGTACGCCCAAAAGCTCTGTAACCAATTTGGTGGTTGTAAAAACCTGGTGCCTGTAGCAATGCGCATGAGCCGTTGATGCTACTTCGCAACAATTTTCAGTTTGCAGGCAATGGCAGCCTGTCACATCGCTTTTTCGTATATGCCTTTCCGGTATACCATGATAGCTAAACAATATTTGATCAAAATCCTCATCTAAAAAAGGCCTTATTTTTTCGCCCAGCGCATTTATATAATCGGTATCGCTGTAAAATGGTTGTACAAATGAAAGCTTAAACGAATATTTTTTCTTTTGATAAATCTCTTTGGCATATTCAACTGCTGTTTCATAGCTCGACATAGCATAATGCGGGTATAGTGGCACAGCTATCACCTCTTCAATTGAAGGATTATTTTTAAGCAAAGCATTAAACCCTTCTCCAGGATCAGGTCTTCCATACCTCATAGCAATTTCAACAGGCATATGAATTTCCTGTTCCAACGCTTTTTTTAACCCTCTTGTAGTTTCAATTAATGGGGAACCTTTCTCTGTCCATATAGTTTTATAAGCTTCGGCAGATTTTGGCGCCCTGAAAGGAACGATAATGCCTTTTACCAATAAGGCTCTTAATAGCCACGGTTTATCAATAACTCTTTCATCCATTAAAAACTGATCAAGATATTTTTGTACATCCCGGACCTTTATTGAATCCGGCGAACCCAAATTCATTAATAAAATTCCTGTCTTAGCTGTCATTTTTAAAAATATTTGCAAATGTAAGGTGGTTATATTAAAGCAACCTTTCTCAAATAATTTTACGTTTACACGTTCAGGTATTAATTAGTAAAATCAAATTTTACTGGTGGATATGGTAATTCATTCACACAAGGAGGATAATCATACAAGAGGCTGATAAAAATCACTTAAAAGAAATTTACTTTTGATTTGCTTTGAGGATTATTTGTAAAAGCATTCGTTAACTTTGCAATCCTGCAGAAAGAAAATCTAATTAAAGTTTTATGACTTTCTTGTGACTTTCCCGGGATTTCATAAAAATAATTTTGCACACTTCATGATTATAGAGGAACCAGTACATCAATTTTTAGATTCTTTCTGCATAGCAGGAATTAATTACCGTAAAAGTGACATCAGCATTCGTGGTAAGTTTTCTTTATCGCCGGAGCATTCCATTTTGTTATTAAAACAGTCTGTTCAAAAACGATTTCCAGGCTGTATGGTTCTTTCCACTTGTAACAGAACAGAGATATATGGTATATGTGATCATCCTCATGAACTAATAGAAATGTTATGCATACATACTCATGGTAACATGAAAGATTTTGTGGAACATGGTTATCAATATAAAGGGCTCGCCACGGTAGATCATTTGTTCAAAGTAGCGGCAGGACTGGATTCCCAGATAATTGGTGACTATGAAATTTTATCACAAATAAAACAGGCGGCAAGGCAGGCCAAAGAAAATAACTGCATCAATAGCTTTATGGAGCGTGTTATAAATTATGCATTGCAATCCTCAAAAGAAATAAAAACAAACACGAAACTGAGTTCAGGAACTGTTTCGGTTTCGTATGCAGCTATCGAAATAATAAAAGAGAGAATCAGTGATGTAAGGAACAAAAAAATTCTTCTTGTGGGTACGGGAAAATTTGGTCATTTCATCGGAAAGAATCTTAAAAATTATTTATCATCTTCATCTTTATATTTTACCAACAGAACAGATAGCAAAGCATTTGATCTTGCAAAAGAATGTGATGGTATATTTATTCATTACAAAAATTTAGAGACGGAAGCAAATGACGCAGATATTATTATTGTGAGTTCGGCAGCAGAAACGTACACTGTACATCCTTCTTTTTTTACCAAGATAAAAACGAGGTTAATACTTGATCTTTCAGTACCTCAGAATGTGGATCCGGCGGTAAAAAATTTAAACGGTATTACACTTTTAAATGTTGATGAAATCTCAGCTATACTGGACAAAACAATTACACTTCGCCAGAAAGAAATTCCCAAAGCATTGGAAATTATTAACAGCACTATGTTGGATTTATGTAATTGGTATCGAAGGCAGACAATCAGCCCTTTATTGCGCATTGTAAAAACGCAGTTATACGAATTAAGCGAAACTCATTTTATAAATCAACCTTCAGACGAAAAAATTCACAAGGCTGTATCTTCGCTGGCCCTACAGTTGAACCAGCAAGACAACAGGGGTTGCCAATGCATTAATGCTTTAAGCAGTTATCTTCGCATGAATTGAAAAAAATTATCAAGATAGGAACTCGTGAAAGTCAATTGGCTGTATGGCAGGCTACACAAGTACAGCAGCTTCTGAAAAAAAATAATATAGATTCCGAACTTGTATACATCAAAAGCGAAGGTGATGTTGATATCGTTACACCATTGTATGAAATAGGCGTACAGGGTGTTTTTACAAAAACGCTTGATGCAGCGTTATTATCGAAGCGTGTGGATATTGCCGTTCATTCCTTTAAAGATGTACCCACAAAATTAGCAGCTGGAATTCAACAGGCGGCAGTATTAAAAAGAGCTTCTTATAAAGATATCTTCGTTTTTAAAAATGATTCTTCGTTTTTAGAAGATAAAAGTAGTAAAGCAATTATTGCTACAAGCAGCATTCGTCGCAGTGCACAATGGTTACATCGCTATCCAAATCATAAGTTTGAAAATTTACGCGGCAATGTAAATACACGTCTCAGAAAAATAAAAGAAAATAATTGGAATGGCGCCATCTTTGCTGCTGCCGGCCTTGAAAGAATTAATCTTCGCCCTGGAAATTCTATAGACCTTGACTGGATGCTGCCTGCACCTTCGCAGGGAGCTATAGTAATAGTTTGCACAACAGAAGATACATTTTCATTTGAAGCATGCTACACATTAAATGATAATACCACTGCCTTATGTACAAAAATTGAACGTGATTTTTTAAGAACATTAATGGGTGGATGTTCAACACCAATAAGCGCTTTGGCTGTTATTGAAAATGATAAAGTTGTCTTTAAAGGAAATATTTGCAGCCCTGATGGCATGAAAAAAATTGAAATAAAAAAGCAATTACCCCTTGACGTTAGTAGTG